>JBFLZA010000130.1:0-15769 GCA_040756535.1 Cyanobacteriota bacterium | reverse complement strand
GTTGCTGGTGTTTATCAAGCCAAGCTAGTCTTCTCCATTCCCGGTTCCACGGGAGCCGTCAAACTTGCCCTCAAAAAGCTGATTTTACCAGAACTTGTACATTTAATCTCTCAGTTGAGAAATAAGGGTTGAAGGTTGAAGGTTTTTAAGTTGACTTAATAGGTCAACTTTCAATTTCCCAACTTTCCAACTTTCAACCCATCTTTCGACTAATTCCGGATACTCATCGGCCTTGGAGGTTGGCCCAGACTCGGTTGGGCAAAGATATTCGTTGCTAACGTTGTAATCGCCTGCTTGTATTGAGGGTCATCATTGGTGGCACGCCATGATGGGTCAACCTCTAAACGTTGCGATTGCGCTTCCGTTAATTCAAGCGGGATATCGGGCATAATTCCCTTGTGGTCGATATCTTCCCCATTGGGCGGGTAGTAATGCTGAATGGTTACCGCCAATCCCGATCCATCTGATAAGGAATGAACCGACTGCACAACAGCTTTCCCGAAGGTTTTACTGCCAACAACTGTTGCCCGTTTGTTGTCCTTGAGTGCGCCTGCAAGAATTTCACTCGCACTAGCAGAGTTGCCATCGACTAGCACAACTAACGGATGCTTACTAATCGCTGTTTTATTCGCCGAAAACTTCTGATCCCCGCCTTTGCGGTCTACTGTGCGGACGATTAGCCCATCATCAATCCACATCCGGGCAATTTCTATACTAGCGTTAAGCAATCCTCCCGGATTTCCCCGCAAATCCAACACATAGGCATTGACTTTCTGCTGATCGAGCGCCCTGATAGCCTTCTTCATTTGTTCAGGAGCGTGGGCGCTAAATTCATTCAAGTTGATATAGCCGACTCGCAGTTGGCCTTCTTGTTTGAGGGTGTAATGAACGGCTGGAAGCTCGATTTGAGCTCGCTTGAGCTTAACGTCAAAGGGAGCCTTTCCATCACGGGAAATTTGCAGCGTCACTGCTGTGCCGATCTCACCTCGAATCAGCGATGACGCTTCTTCCAAGTCCATTCCTTTGGTTTGTTTGCCATCAATTGCCAGAATCTTGTCTCCGGCTTTGAGGTTAGCGTTAGCCGCTGGAGAATTTTCGATGGGTGAGACAATTTGCAGCGCTTTGGTTTTCTCGTTGAGTTCCAAGCGAATACCCACGCCAGAGAGTTCACCGGAAGTTTGGCTGGTGAGAGCTTGGAATTGTTCAGGCTCCATGAAGCGAGTGTAGGGGTCTTTTAGAGGCTTGAGAGCTTCCCGAATCGCTGTGTAGGCTTGTTCTTTGGTTGTGTAGTTTTTGCTCAGCAGCTGTTGCCGAGTTGCTTGCCAATCCACCTTGTTAAAGGTGCCATCTACGTACTCCTCGTTAACAATTTGCCAGACTTCATCAACAACATTTTTGGGGCTATCCTGAAGTGCGGCAAAAACAGAGCGACCCCCAACTGGTGCTAGTAACGATAATGCGGCGGTTGTTGCGATCGCTCCTGTGAAGAAGACGCCTTTGAGCCAAGGAAAGTGCTTTGGAAACTGGTTCATGGATTATGGCTATAACGAGGTTGGCGCTAGATAACTCAAGAGTTATTGGTCGGATAGGGCAGGTGCAGGGATACCCGGTGCTTGAATTCTACACTTAGCTGACGCCTTGCAGGGTGGGGACTGAGGAACACAATGATACTGATTTAGTCTTAACTATACTCACTTTGAATTGCTGAGCTAGATTAATTCTGTGCCAGTTTACTCAGTGTCTGTGCTTGTTCCAGCTAATCCCATCAGCATCGCTCAGGGCTGGAGGCATGTCTGAGCATCGGCGATGAAACCAACGAGGTATACTCATGCCACGCAACCGGGTTAATTTCAAGCATCAGATTCGAGCCAAGTGGCAAAAATTGCTGAGTTTGGGGCTACTGATTATCGGTATCCTCCTTAGTTGTTGGCTGCTGGTTATCGGCTTGAACTTGTACTCAGCGGCATCAAAGCCAGTAGATGCTTTCTTTGTACTGGGGGGTAGCATTTATCGCGAGATCTACGTTGCCCAATTAGCAAAACAGTATCCGGAAACTCGAATTCTGATTTCTCAAGGCTCGACTGATCCCTGCATTTTGCTGATTTTTCAACGAGAACAGGCTCCTATCCGCCAAGTTTGGTTAGAGAAGTGTGCCGATTCTACCTTTGATAACTTCTACTTTAATATCCCAATTTTAGAACAGTGGCATGTTCGTAAAGTTAAGTTAATTACATCTCCTAGCCATTTGCCGCGAGCAAAGTGGATGGCACAGATTCTTTTCGGCGCTCATGGGATTTGGGTAGAGACGGATATTGTAGAAGAGGTGGGCAAGCCTGGAAATCGAGAATCCGTCTTGAAGACAGGTTTAGACCTCATACGCAGCTTTGCTGGGACACTTTTGAGCCAGGTTATCCAACCTAAATGCTTGAAGGTAGTACCGCTAACTGCTGTTGATCTGGAAGCTTGGCGCATCTCCGGTTTCAGATGCCAGGATAAACAGAAGCTGAATCTTTATTGAGTTGACCAAAAATTTGGGGTTGAACTGAGGACTAAACGACTCGGCGCTCCTGCTCCCAGGAACTTCCCTGACTTGCCCTGCTTTCTATCTTAGCCAACTTACGCGAAACAGGATTAACGTTGGCGCGATTGTTTGATTTGTGCGATCGCAGCATCCGCATTCACGATTCCACTACCAAAGAAGTATTGTTGTACGGTGAGGGAACTCAGCTCTACATCCGTTCTTCGTTCAGCATTAAACAGCTTCTCTTCTTCCACCGCGACCATCAGGCCTTTATACGAAGCGGTTTGTTTTAATATAGCCACTAAGCGATCGCGATCCAGAAGGCGTTTTGGGTCTTCTCCCTTCATCAATGCCAGTACTCCCGCCACGGCAGGAGCAGAAAAAGAGGTGCCATTCACCCAGACATGAGCACCTTTATTATCCAGCACAGGTCCCCACCGGAAGTTAGGTTCTGAAATTCCCTCCCAGAAGCCATCCAACCAAGTGCCACCTGTCGTCAGAATGCCACCGACGAATAGAGGAGAAGAGGTATCTCCTCCCGGTGCCACCACCGTCAGCCCTTGTCCCAATAAAGGTTCCCTGCCATAGTTGCTGTAACGCGCACGCTCACCGGCCAGATTGGTTGCGCCAACCGATACCACTCCTGGAATGGCGGAGGGAAACATCAGTGAGCCTTCATTATTATTGCCTGCTGAAGCAACAATCACGAGGTTGGGATTGGCTTTCAATACTCGATTCACCTCACTCACCACTTCCGGAAGGGGCAACTTGCTGCCAAAGCTAATATTGATCACATCTACACCTCGACTAGCAGCATATGCGATCGCTTGAACCATGGTGTCAGTTGATGCCCCATCTCCCACACCGGAAATACGTACTGGTAAAATCTGGGCAAGGGGAGCAACACCCATGACACCTCGATCTCCTTGCGGTTGAGCAGCAACCACTCCCGCTACCATAGTGCCGTGAAACTCACCCACAACATCTTGATTTCTCAAAATATAGCGGGCAAAATTAGCAATTTGCTCCTTGGAATAATCGGCATTTTCTGCCGCTATCCACTCAGCGGTTTTTGGATACAACTTCAGTAACTCGGTATCCGTCAACTCAAAGGTATCTTGAAATTTTTCAGATAGTACTACCAGCTCATTTTTACTAATCCGAGTATCCGAATCATTCTCAACAAAATCCCAACCGTGTTTTTCTCCAGGGAGTTTATCGGGTACATTCCCCACCGTGTACAGACTGTTAATTAAATCGGGATGATCCCACTGAATCAAACTGTCTAACACCGCCACAACAACACCTTTGCCTTGGTTACTTTTTTGCCAAGCTTCTGTTGCTCCAATATCGGTTCGCGTTAGGGATGATGAAGTTTTTAATATTGAAGGGGCGAGGGAACTCGAACAGTCCCACAAAGAATCAACGACTGATTCATCATCCTCAGTCCGCTGGTTTAAACAGGTTGCGGCTATCGTGCTATTGAGATGCCACTGAAGCGGGAGTAGGGGAGCTTGAATACCACTTTTACGAGCTTGTGGAGCTTGGGCGATGTTTTGGCGCAACGAGGGAATTGAAGGTAATGCTAAGGTATCCCCCGGCTTGATAACGCGCAAACGGCTTTGTTTTGGGAGCGTTTGAATAAAATTTGGAGTTGCTGATTCTACTCCAGCTAATGAGTTGAGCTGATTGGCAACACTGAGTATTGCGGTTCCTGATGCTGTCTTTGAGCGTACTACATAGCGATTTTGGGTAAAGCGGAGCTGTCGGAGAATTTCCAGGTTATTTTTGGTGAGAATTTGCTGTTTTTGAGTAGCGGAAACCTCTGGCTCAAAGCTGATAATAATTTCGTTGGGCAACACCATCACGGATTCATCCCGATAACTCCGCGCTGACGATTGAGCCTCACGACGCATTAGTACAGGTAGTGTGGTTTCTACATAGTCTCGCTGCTGAATTTGTTGCTGTAATTCTGATGCTCTAGAACGAGTTTGCGAAGGCAAACGCACTAAAGCATAGCCTTCTGCTAAGGGGTTAACTTCCACGGCTAACGTTGAGCTACGGGTACTGCCGCGAGTATTGCCTGCACCTTTTTGCAAGTCTTGCTGCAATCGCAGGTGAAGGGGTGTAGCCGAACTGCTGCCCCGTACTCTGCCCACGGGTTTAAAGGCAACTGCGATCGCATCTGAGCGAACACTGAGCGGAATTTTTTTGTCAAAAAAGGTGTAGTACAGTTCATCAGTGGCTTGGGTTTGAGCGATCGCTGCGGTGGGTAGCAGTAACTTAGACAGGCTCGCTGCTCCCAATACATAGCCTGCCACCAGTACGCTAGAAATTAAACGCTTTTTTATCATTGCTTTTTCCCAGTAGTACAACTTGTTAGCAATATAAATCCACTGACTTGAAAATAGCAGGGGAGCAGGGGAGCTGAGGAGCTGAGGAGCTGGGGAGCTAGGGAGCTGGGGAGAAAGATTTTCCTGCGTCTTGCTGTACGCAGTTCATGACGGCTACTTCCTTATGATCACTGAGAGCGATAAACCTTAACAGGATTCCTTCGGATCGTGCCATCTCCGAACCATCAGGAGTGCAGTTATCAGGCAGGGAAAGTAAATTGGTGGGTGGTATCAGCAATTTACAGGGTAATTTATGTATCCATTGCAGTTCTCGGAACGCACCTTAATTAGGCTCCGAGCCTTGACGAAGAAAGCTTTAGAACGAACAGCTTTGCTGCTGTTGTGCCTAGCACTGCTAACTTGGGCACTTCCTGCACAGGCAGCCAGTCCAAATAGTCCTCAATTAGAAGAACAAGTTTTGCAAATTATCCGCAACCACCCAGAAGTCATTCTGGAATCGGTTCAGGCATACGAACAAAAACAACAATCGCAACTCCAACAGGTACGGCAGGCTTTTTTAAAGGCACTAGAAACCAATCCTCAAGCCGTGATTCGTCAGTCTCCCACCACGGGCGCAAGTGATTCAAAAGTCGTACTCGTAGAATTTTCTGACTTTCAATGTCCCTACTGTGCCGAGGCTCATAAAACCATTAAACAGTTCATGGCAAAACATCGGGATGAAGTCACCTTAGTTTATAAGCATTTCCCCCTCACTCCGATTCATGCTGAAGCTATGCCGGCGGCTAAAGCGGCTTGGGCGGCCGGTCAGCAAGGGAAATTTTGGGAGTACCATGATGCTCTCTTTTCCCAGCAAGATAAGTTAAGTGAGGAGTTTTACCTGGCTACGGCTAAAAGCCTAAATCTGGATTTAGAGAAGTTTAATCGCGATCGCACAAATGCTGATGCCGCAATTCAGGAAGATATTCGATTGGCCCAGACGTTGGGACTGGAAGGCACTCCCTTCTTGGTGATGAACAGCGAAGCGTTCAATGGTGCCGTGCAGCTATCGGAATTGGAAAAGGCACTCGATCGCATCAAAAAAGCTTAATCCTCTATTCACAATTAAAGGATTTTGTCAAGCAAATAGTTGCTCATTCATCGTCGTTTGCCATGCTTGGGATTGAATAGTGGAAAGGGGAACGTGGTAGAAGTACTGACGTAGAAACTGTTCTTCTTCTACGGCTGCAAGAAAGTTCTGAGTGGCATCACTCGTAGTAGAGTTATTCCCTTCAGAATCGGGGTTCCAATTGATGGCAACACTATAGTTCAAGTGTTTCACCTGAAACCCAAGTGGAGCAAGAGCATTGAGGCCGATATGGAGGGTGCGATCGCTCAAATCTAGCTTTTCTTGCAGTTGTGTCAACGTTGCCATTTGACTGGTGCGACTGAGGAATTTGGCAATTCCGACTAACTGTTTCCAGATTTCCGGCGGGGGGAGTTGACGAGGAGGGGGGTATGCGATCGCTAAAGGCCGCTCTGATGCGATCGCTCGTCGGAACCACACTTGCAACTCATCCCAACTCGTTGGGCATTCACTAACGGTGAGAGGGCGAGAAGATGACGCGGAGAGTTCTTCTTCATTCCCCGTGTCCCCTGTCCGGAGTGTCCCAGTGTCCTCCTCTTCACTCCGCCAGTCTAAAATCCAATCTAGCTGGATGGGGATATTAAACGAGGTAGAGTCAATGCGCGAGCGCACGGCAACTAATCGCACTTCAGCACGTTTTTTGTAATTGTTGTAGTCCAGTTCAACAATTGCATCACATCTACCCTTGGGCACTTCATCTCGATAGTGTCCCCACCAGATACCGGGAAAGGCGCTATTACTAGAATCGTCCCAAATCTCGAACTCTGTTTTAATGTATTGGACTTTTTGTCCTTTAAAGTCCTGAGTGTTGCGATTCCAAACTTCCTCAAACCAACAGTTTTGAATCAACAGTTTCGGGACAGGATTACCCATACCGCAGGGTTCGAGCAGTTTGAGTTCGTGGAATAGTTCTTTCCCCAACTCAGCTACTGTAACAATCAGATCGGCTTCGATTACAGGCATCATCAACGTACCAGTAGATGCCATTTGTTGCCGTAGTTGCTGATTGATAGCTTCTGTAAATAAGGGGATATTTTCAACTGGTAAACTCAACCCTGCTGCAAAAGGATGCCCCCCAAAACGGTGTAGGAGATGTTCTTGCGACTTCACCAATTGGTACAAGTCTATATGATTCACAGAACGAGCCGAACCCCTAGCAAGAGGCAGAGGTGCAGAAGGCTCCAGGGGCAAAGGAGAAATTGAATCTACACTCTCCCCCGCTCCCTCTCTCCCCTGCTCCTCCGCTCCCCTGCTCCTCTGCTCGCCATCTCCCCCGCTCCCCATCTCCGTACTCAACAAAATCGTGGGGCGTCCGTATTCTTGGGCAATTTGACCGGCGACTAAACCTAAGACACCAACCGGCCATTGGGGGTCTTCCAAGACGATTACACTAGTGGTGGATAAGTCAATCTGCTCTAATTTGCGTTTAACTTGCTGGGTAACGTCTTTTTGCAAGGACTTGCGGCGGGTGTTGGCGAGTTCAGTGGCGAAGGCGAGTTCTTCGCAGCGCTTTTCATCCTTGCTGGTGAGTAATTCCACACAAAAAGAGGCATCCCCTTGAATGCGGCTAACGGCATTAATTCGCGGGCCAAGTCCGAAGGAAATATCGGTAGGGCGATCGCCACTGCGCTGACACAATTCCAATAACCGCGCTACACCGGGACGAGTGCGAGTCTTTAATTGCTGTTGCAGTTGAGTAATTCCTCGTTGTGCCAAATAGCGACAATCCCCACTTAGTTGCACCAAGTCGGCAATTAAACCAATTGCGACTAAATCCAACAAGGATTCTAACGGTTGTTTAGGAACATCAGGTAAGGTTTGGTAGAGAGCTTCTACTAATTTGTAAGCAACCGCAACCCCTGAAAGATGAAAGAGTGGATGTTCATGGGAAAAATAGCGAGGGTTGATGATTGCCGTAACTGGGGGACGTTCTGAGGGTAAGGTGTGATGGTCGGTGACAATAATATCAATTCCTAGGGTTTGGGCATACTCAATTTCCTGCAAATTTGTGCTGCCCGTATCGCAGGTAACGATTAATTTGCAACCCTGTTTTTGTAACGCATCAATACCTTGAATATTGAGGCCGTGAGATTCGGTAAGGCGGTTGGGAATATAATAAATGAGCTGCCATTCTTGAGGCAAAAATTGCCCTAATCCATCCCAAAGCACGGCAGTTGAAGTGATGCCATCCGCATCAAAGTCTCCCCAAATGGCGACCATTTCACCACTTCTGCAAGCTTGTTGTAAACGTTCCACTGCCCAGTGCATTTCCTGCCCAAATTCAAAGGGACTAGCAGGTTGGTAACACTCTGGGTTGAGGAAACCGGGGAGTTGCTCGGCATTACGGATTCCCCGTTGCCATAGTAATTGGGCAGCATGACGCCCATGAGATGCTGGGGTGTGGTTTTTTACGACTTCAACAAACCACTGGGGTATTTCCGGCGGTGGCGAGACTTGCCATTGGAGTTGCGGTTCAGACATGGGGATTTTGGATGCGATCGCGAGAGTTGGAGGATTCCCGACTATTCCCGTATTTTAGGGATTTTTCCTGCTAAGTTGTTGCGATCGGGTTTGGTGATTATCTGTAGGGGGACACATTGTCCATTGGTGTCAACTTTAATTGGTGATTGAAAAGATGTTGTTGGTGAATTGATAAGAGGCGTTACCCTTCACCCGATAAATGGTGATGTAGGGGCGAAGCATTTGGACGACTATCTATCAGGAAATCCTACGATCTTTGTTTCCGAATGCTTCGCCCAGTCTGATGGTAGGGAAGGGCGAAGCAAAAGGATATAAAAATCTTGGTCGAGTAGCACAATTGATCGCCCTTTTGCTTCGCCCCTACATCTTGAAACTCATTGACGAGTGTTTGGGACTCATCCACGAGTCTTGGACATTTATCAGTGAGTCTTTCAGCTTAATGCACGAGTCGATTTAGTCAATTTTCCGTATCCACTCCACTACATCTGTGATCGGCTGGCTTGGTGCGAAAAATTGCAGGGGGATGTGGTTAATGGGTTGGTTGGTGACAACACAAATCCTATCCCCGAACTTGCTTAAATCTGTGAGGAGTGTGTCACTGTAGGGGCACGGCAATGCCGTACCCTTAGCTGATGTGGTGTCGGTGGATGATGCGTAAAACACCAAAACAACGAGCTTATCGCTTTTGCGTTTGAGGGAGTTCCAATAAAGCTTGAGTGCTGGCATTGTTTCGGGTACTGAATCGCACTCTGGGCAGTTCTGGTCAATCATCTGGTCGTATATTTCGGCGGCGGGGCGATCGGGTTCTATGAATTGGCTGCCGTCGATGCAAATTAGGTGAATAATTTGGCTTAGTTGGGGGTGGTTGGCGATCGCGATTTGAAGGCTTTGGCGTAAGTCAGCTTGGTTGAGAGTTTGGCTGTCGAGAGTAGTTGTCTTCTCTACTTCTTCTTGCGGATGCCAAGCTTGGTAGAAGGCGGGGTAGGTCATGTTTTGGGCACAGTGCCAGATGACTTCGTAGCACTGCTCGAACAGGTCAAAATTGCTTTCATAGACTTCATCGGCTAGGCAGTGCAGCAACGCTGAGACAACTGATGGCATCTGGCTTTTTTGCAGAATTTTCCCCAAACTATATGCGGCACTCCTACGGGTATCCTGAGATTCAGTAGTTTCTAAAATGCGGACTAACGCCTCAATTGCCTGTTGATTGCCCGTGCCAATTCTCGCCAAACACTCTGGGGCACTCCCACGGGGATTTTCGTGTTGAGCGGTTTTCAATACGTTAATTATTTTGTTAATAGCTCTGCCACAGTCAGTTTGTAATAGTGTTACTCTTGCTCCCTGTGCAAGTGGATCGAGAAATGTTTGCCACTTCTGTTGTTCAGTATTGAAATGACCAAAGCCCAATTGAACAATTCGCTCCACAATTTCATCAGTCCAAGGACAATCTGAAAACTCTGCAATGCCTGCTGCTGCAAGAAACAACATTCTATATTTATACCAACACAAATCCCCGCACCCATCATCAAACGTTCCCAACGCCTCGATAAACTGCTCCCTTTCCACCTCCTCTCGCCCTAGCCACAGCAAAATCACCTCTTTCCACTGCGGCTCAAAAATGCGGTATCTCTCTGAGACTGGCTTAGGATTATGATTATCGTGGGCGCGGGGTAGGAAAAAATCCCAATCAGCGATCGCCAGCGCTGCGAAATATTCCTGAAACGTCGGATGGTAGAAGGCGTAAACTTTCTCTTGGATTTCCGATTCAGCAGCCAAGCCAACCTGATTTAACCAGCCAAGTTGTAGCGCCAAGCCAAATAAAGAACCCTGCTGTTTTGGATCACCCAATTCCTCACGCACCAGCTTATGCTGTAACCTAAATCGAGACATATCTTGGTCAATTGCCCGCTTTGCCAAACGTTCTAGCGCTGCGTTTAATTCCTCTTGCCGATCTTCAGTTGTAGGAAAGCGATTTTCTTTCCATTTGTAGAATTCCTTGAGAAATCGCTGGTAGAGTCCCGCCTTAGTAACTGGGCAAACCTTTATCCGAACTTTGCCAAGTGCTACACAACAGCGCTAACCGCAGGGGATTTTTAACTAAATCCTGGATGCGCTGACGCTCAGATTTATCTAACTCCGTCCATAAGCGTTCCCCTTTGTCCGCGTCAGTTTTTCGGAACCACCGACAGATGAACTCTTTTACTTGAAGAGGATAGTCAAAATCCAGCAGCCGATATGTCTCGAAGTTATCACCCAGCGGGTTGATATTGGCTTCCCAGACATTCAACCGACAACTCAGCACAACCCGTGCCTTTGCAACCCACCCTTGCAGTTGAGATGCGATTATTTGTAGGGGCAATTCATGAATTGCCCCTACCGAATCCCCTGCAATCTCATCAACGCCATCCAAAAACAGCCACACGCGCTCCTTCTTGAACAACTCCAGTAGAGCGTTTTCCTGTTCTGGGGTAACCCGCGCAACTTCTAAAGCATTCTTCAGCCACCTTTGCAGCAAATACTCCTCAACCGTCTTCCCTTGCAAATCTGCCAAAGAAATCCAAATCGGCAGACCTAAATTCTGATTCTTATCCTCGAATAGCCAGAATGCGATACTTTGCAGCAGCGTAGTTTTTCCCGCACCCGGTTCTCCAATAACAGCGATGCGTCTTCCTTTACTCTGTCCTTTCCCTTCCTGGAGAACTTAAGCCAAAAACTCCTCGTGCCTAAACCGCTGTTTCTCCTCATAAGTTGGTTGCAACAGTCGCGAACCTTTATCCAAAACGGTTCACTCACTTGGCAAGCTCGCGCAACGCATTTTTATACTTCTGGCTAACTTTCCTGTAAGCTTTCATCGCTTTTTCAAACTCAGGATTGCACACCGTAATTTGAACTCCCTCGGCAGTTTCTGTCAAACACACCTCATCCCCTTCACCCACATTGAGCTGTTGTAAGACTTCCTGGGGCAGAGTTATTCCTAGAGAATCACCAATTTTATGAATCTTAAGTGTGTACATGATAAGTTCTAGGACTGAACAACTATTCCTGTAATATAGCAATTTTAAATTAACACATAGAGGATGAGGGCGCAGCAATGCTTTAGCCCATACGAATACAATTTACCATCAAGCTTATTGGCTATTATTCCTAATTTCTAATTCCTCATGTTTCTCGGAATTTTAATGACAAATTCTGTCCCCTTCCCTGGTACAGAATGACAGTGCAAGCTCCCTCCCTGTTTTTCTACGATTATTTGATAGCTAATCGCGAGTCCCAATCCTGTACCTTTGCCAATGGGTTTAGTGGTAAAGAAAAGGTCAAAAATCCTGGGGAGTACATCCGGTGGGATGCCTGAACCATTATCTGCAATAGTAATGCGGACCCAGTTAGAGTCAACAATTCGCGTTTTGATGGCAATCTCTGGCTTAAAGTTAAAATCTTCTACGTTGTCCGTTTTGGCTTGCTGATTCCTTTCTTCTAAAGCATCGATCGCATTACTCAGCAAGTTCATAAACACTTGATTAATCAGTCCGGCATAACACTCGATTAGAGGTAAGTTGCCATACTCTTTAATCACCTCAATTTGGGGATGTCCTGCTGTGGCTTTCAATCGATGTCCTAAAATCAGCAAGGTATTATCTATATCTTCATGCAGATTAATCGGTTTGCGTTCGGATTCATCCACGCGGGAGAAGGTTCGCAAACTTCTTACAATCTCCTGAATCCGGGTTGCTCCCACTGCCATTGAATCCAGCAGTTTGGGCAAGTCTTCGACTAAAAAATCCAGTTCAATTTCTTCAGCTAAATCTTGAATTTCAACCGTTGACTGAGGATAGGTTGCTCGGTAGCGTTCCAAAAGACGCAGTAAGTCTTTGATATAGTCACTGGCATGACCCACATTACCGTAAATGAAGCTCACGGGGTTGTTAATTTCATGAGCAATACCGGCGACTAGTTGACCGAGGGAGGACATTTTTTCCGTTTGTACCAACTGGCTTTGGGTGCGTCGGAGCTCATCTAAAGCTTGCTCTAACTCTTGCGCTTTCGTGCGGGTTTTTTCGTAGAGTTCCGCGTGAGTAATTGCGATCGCTAACTGAGCCATGACCGCTTGTAGCAGTTCAACTTCATCATCTGTCCACTGACGAGAGGTGCTACAGTGAATACAACTTAAGATAATCACCTCACCCGTCTGAGTTTGAAAGGGGAGCGCTAAGATAGCCTTGTAACCCAAGCTGAGTAAGAACTGTCGCCTCACCGGATCGCTCAGCGTTTCCACTGCATCCTCCCGAATCAGTTCTAGCCGCAACAGTTTTTCTGCTACAGAACCAATTTCAGTAGAGGGGTAGCAACCCACATGACTTGACAAACTCCCTGCTTTGGCTTCCGTGACGACTTCCCACGCAGGTGGTGTGAGTCGGGGGCGATACCAAGCAATATGACAACGGTCAAGTTGTAGCAATTCGCGAATCTCATCAACCAGGGTTTGTTGGATGGTATTGAGGTCGAGGGAGTTGCGAATCTGATTGGCAAGGCGATTGAGAATCGTTTCCCGTTTAGCAAGGCGACGATGCTTCGCTTCCGATTCTCGCAACGCTTCCTCTGCTTGCTGACGCTCTTGCTGTGCACGAGTTTTTTTGATAGCAATAGCTAAAGACTCGCTAATCTGTTTCAGGGTTGCAATCTCGTGTTCGCTCCATTGGTGAGGTTCTGGCGCGTCAAAGCATAGCAATCCGACTAATTGTTCCGAGTGTTGCAACGGCACATCCAGCACAGCTTTAGTCCCTCCAGCCAACATGGCTGCACTCAACGGTGTCATCCGGCTGTCTTGAGCAACGTCCTCTATAATGACTAACTTGTCCTGGTATAAGGCATCAAGATAGTCGGGTGCAATATGAAGGTTGATGACTAACCCTTGGAGTGGCATCATTCCTGGCGGTTCTATCGCATGAATCACCGCTAAGTTGCCTTGGTTATCCAGAACGGAGTAAGCGACTCGCAGCGTTTTGAAACATTCGCTAACCCGTTTCACCGTGTCTTCAATCACTTGCTCAACCGATAGTCCTGAATTCAAATTGGTCGCAATGCGGTTGAGTAATTCGAGACGGGTTTGGCTTTCTAAAAGTGCTTCCTGAGTCCGTTTGCGCTCTACAATTTCTTGCTGGAGTTGTTGGTTAGCTTGAGTGAGTGCAGCCGTCCTTTCGAGAACCAGTTCTTCGAGTTGTTCCTGATACTGCTGTAACTGTGCCTCAGCTTGCTTACGCTTGGTGATATCCAACAGCAATCCATCCCAAAGAATTTCTCCCCCTTCTAGTTTTTCTGGACGAGCAACAGACTGAATCCACTTTAGTTTTCCAGAGGGAGTAATGATACGTGCTTCGTGATTTCGGGGTTTTAATGTTTCAGCAGACGTAAATATTGATTGCTGTAAAGCTGCCAAATCATCGGGATGAATCAGTGCCCAAAGTCGTTCATAATCTTCTTGAATCTCTTCTGGCTCTAATTCGTAAAGGTTACGGCAACCGGAACTGATATAAACGATTGCCTTAGAACCATCAGGACGCAGCAGGAATTGATAAATCGCTCCTGGCATATTAGCGGCTAGCTTTTGAAAGCGAGCCTCACTCGCTGTTAATGCTTCTTCAGTGCGTTTGCGATCGCCTATTTCCCTTTGCAGTTGTTGCAACGCTACCGCTATATCCGCACAGCTCAATGTCTCCTCTGTCAGCAGAGCAGAACTGATGAACTCTGTGGACACAATTAGACCCCCGACTTCACCCGTTGGATACTGCCAAGGGCGAACCTCCCACTTGACCCACTTCTGGCTTCCGTCGGGTTGCACTATACAATCATTGTCGCATTGCTCTACGGCTCCCGCCAAACAGCGCTGATATACCTCTCGCCAATGATTCGGTAAGTTAGGAAAAACCTCGTAGTGAGAACGCCCGATGATGTTCTGGTTTCCTAATCCGTAGTCACTCAGCCACTGCCGACTCGTGAACAAGTAGCACATTTGGCGATCGAACATAGCAACAGCGACGGGCGCATGTTCCAAAAACGAATTAAACAGTTCTGGAGTTAGAGATGGGTCTATAGCGAGACACTTTTGCATTGTTTGATTTAGAAGCCAATGAGCATTAGATTAAATACCGCACAAAGCTGCCCTCCAGTTTCTTATTCCGCCTGTTCTATTGATTGCTCTACTTTTCATGGAAAATAGTGTAATTTTATTAGAAATTTGAGATAACTATTTTTTTAATAAATACGGTTAAAATTTCCTAGAAATCAATAAGTCATCAAATTTGCAGCTTTCAATATTATTGGATTGTGATAGGTTTTAAAGTAAGTTTCAAAACAAAAAACAGATTTTATTTAAACTGTTATACGTTCGTATTACATCATTCCACTCTAGCATATTATTTGAAGGAGATGAAATCAACCGCAAGATTGAGTTACTGGGAAGAGAACTAATGCTATCGGGGAGAAATCCTAAGCGGTTCCCAGCAATAGAAATTAATGAATACTATTAAGCGCAAGCATAGGTCAAACTGTTTTAGGGAACTTCGCCAATGTGATAACCTTACCGACTATTTCGCGAACTCATCTTCTCGCCAAAATCCCTCATCCACAACTTCAATGTAACCAAAACACCTCTAGTTGTTAATCTAGAGAAGTTGATACTGTCTAGAGGACAATCACAATGGCACAAGCTAAATCTGGCGACACCGTCAAGATTCACTACACCGGAAAATTAGACGATGGTACAGTCTTTGACTCCTCCGTTAACCGGGAGCCTTTAGAATTTACCCTGAGTAGCGGACAAGTGATTCCTGGCTTTGATAATGCCGTTCTCGGTATGAGTCCAGGGGAGAGCAAAACCGAAAAAATCCCCATGACAGAAGCCTATGGCCCCTATCGTGAGGAAATGGTAGTTGCAGTGAATAAGCAACAACTGCCCCCAGACTTGGAACCCGAAGTCGGCCAACAACTGCAAGTTAAGCAACCCAACGGGCAAATGGTTCCCGTCTATGTCACAGAGGTTAACGATTCAACCGTAACCTTAGATGCCAATCATCCTCTCGCTGGACATGATCTGACATTTGATATTCAATTGGTGGACATTGTTTAACCATTCGCTTTTAGCTATAAAAATCTAAATCTCGATCCCATCAGATTTCGAGCTTAAAATTAACCCCCTTGCCTTTTTTATCGGTGAGGGGGTGTTGTTTATGGGGCTTTTTAGGGAATGGGGAGCTGGGGAGTTGGGGAGCTGGGGAGCTGGGGAGCTGGGGAGCT
>JBFLZA010000129.1:0-15829 GCA_040756535.1 Cyanobacteriota bacterium | reverse complement strand
CCTATCGGTCATCAAGGTAAAAACTATAGTTGGTGTTGACGCTCTCGGCAATCAACATGTTAAAAGTAGGCGAAGAAATCTAACTCAAGGAGTACGGCTCTAGAAATTAACAACTGCTACATTCAACTGAAAAAAAATGTTAATCCGCGATATTTACTCAAATGTCCGGAATTCATCCCTATAACAACGGATTAAGCGAGATTCAATCCTGAATCATCCTAAAAACGAGAACAGTCGCCTTGTGAGGAAAATTTTAAGATGGCTTTTGGACGTTTACCCGTCTCTCTAGTATCTATACTCAAGCAAATACTGTTGCGCGGAGGGCGTCATTGGTGGCTCTCCTTTTTCTTGTGGTTCGTCTTCGCGGCTCCAGCCCATGCATTGGAACTGCGAGTGGCCATTCAAGACGGTGTAAGCCGGGTGCAAGTCGGTAGTTCGACGAAAGCGATCGTCCGGGATGCGGCGGGTCAAGAACTCGGAGAACTCACGGCATTGAATTCCTACAGCGCTCAAGGGAGTAGTGGTAATGTTGCTCTGGGTCAGTGGCGATCGCAATCCCTTTGGATTGAACCAACAGATAGTGGGTTTGTTTGGATTGGCGATCGCTGGTATCGGGGACGCACTCAACTTGTTCCCACTAGCAAGGGGCTAACTGCCGTCAACCATGTGGATTTAGAACAATATCTCTACAGTGTTCTCGGCTCTGAAATGAGTCCTAGTTGGCCTCTAGAAGCCCTAAAAGCGCAAGCCGTTGCTGCCCGTTCTTACGCGCTTCACCAGCGCTCCATGGCGAAAAATCCCGTTTACGATGTCGGTGATACAACGACTTGGCAAGTTTACAAAGGGTTAGAAACAGAGGCTCTAAGCACTCAAGAGGCTGTGAATGCCACAAGCGGACAGGTGATGACCTACGAGGGGCAAATCATTCTCGCGGTCTTCCATGCCGCTTCTGGCGGTCATACAGAAAATGTAGAAGATATCTGGAAAAGCCCCTTAATTCCCTACCTGCGGGGCGTAGTTGATTATGATCAAAGCGCTCCTGTTTACGAGTGGACAAAAAGCTTTTCCCGTCGTGAAATCAGCGGCAAGATTTCAGGGGTAGGCAGTATTATTTCCATGACTCCAGAACGCACAACGCCTCAGGGACGTATTGTGACTATGCTGGTAGAAGGCGATCGCGGCAAAAAGCGGCTCAGTGGTAGCGATCTACGTAGCGCTTTAGGCTTGAGAAGTACACTTTTCGTGGTCAACCAAACGGGCAATGGGTTTGAAATTCGGGGGCGTGGTTACGGTCATGGATTGGGTATGAGTCAGTGGGGCGCACGCAACTTAGCCGCTCAGGGCATCAACTACCAGCAAATTTTGAGTCACTATTATACAAATGCGACTCTGGGTCAGATGCAGTAGGAAGGTTGAAGGCTGAAGGTTGAAGGTTGAAGGTTGAAGGTTGAAGGTTGAAGGTTTGGGAGACAACTTGCAACCTGCTGGCTTAAATCTGTTACGGTGAGCTAACTTTTTAACCTTTAACCCTTCCTAACTTTCAACCTGCTAGCTTTCTAACCTTCAACTTTTATCTGCATCTAAGCGTCGCTGCCATTCAGCATCAATTTGGTCTTGTTGTTCCAGCTCTTGATCGAGCAAATCGGTTTCACTGGTATAAACTAAGTTGTCTTTGTTAATGACGTTCAAAGCTGCGAACTGCTGAGCGTAAGCAATTTTCTTCCCTAGGGTGATATCTGCCTGATTGAGTGCTACAGATTGGTTCTGCCGTTTTTGATTTTTCGCTTCAATCTTGCTGTTCTTCCACTGAATCCAGAAATAACGAATAAGTGGGATAGTTAAAAAACCAATGCCGTAAGCCAGTAAGAGCCAATAAATGGATTGAACGAAGGCAACCAATCCACCCAGTTGGGCAGCTATCTGTCCCCCACGCAACAGGGAACCCAGAACTATGGCACCGATTAAGTTCATCCCGCCCAGTCCCATCGCTAGCGTAAGCTGTCCGCTAGTAGCCTGACTGAAACGCCAAGGTTGTTCCCGAAGGTAGGCTGGTACGGGCTGGGGCTGCCAAGCCTTCGCCGTGGTTTGTAACTCTGGGAAATGATAGACGATTTCACCTTCCGGACTGACTTCAGGACGGCCGTTGAATCGGGTGAGCACGGGTAGCATATAGTCTTCATTCTCGCGCTTGTACCCTTCTCCTATATCGTCGAGGTAAGGCGCAATTTGTTCAGCCGCTACAGCACCCCCTGAATTGCGTATCACCGTGCCAATTTCTTGCCAACGACGTTCTTCTAAGTCGGCATTGGGATTGCCGTCTCCGAACAGGAACGAGAAGATGGCTTCAAAGAAATTGAGTTGACTTCTGGGTTTAGAGGTGTGGGAAGTTGTTCGGTGTTGATGGTAATGTCGATTGTAATTCGGGTCGAACAACCAAAAGATATCAGACCATATCCAGAAGTTGGGGAAGAAGATGAAGCCGCCACCTCCACCGGAATCCCGACTCCCACCGCCTGAGTTGTTATTGTCGCTGCTGGAATTGATCGCAACGACGATCATCGTGATTGCAACAAGAATCAGGACGATGGAAAGAATCAGGATAATCCCAAAAGAAATCCGAATCAGGTAAAATAGGACACGCCAGATTTTTTCCCACCAGTCCTGCAGCTGCAACCGCAAATATTTGTTGCGTAAAATGGAACGAAAGTTCTTGGGAAACAGGTAGGCAATTTCGCCTGTTTGTGCTACTTGCAAATGTCCACCCGCATCCGATGCAAGAGCGAGTAGTCCTTGCTCTGCCTGGTTGATATTTAGTCCTGCCCGAGCAGCAATGTCCCCAACTGTAACGCGGTGACCCAACTGCTCAACCGCTTTCATGATTCTGGGTTCGGGAGCCATATTCTTTTATGACCAGTTGTCTACTACCTTCATTGTAGATTTCCATCCCAGGGCTAATGAGTGAAAGGCGATCGCCCAAACCTGAGGAGTAGGCTGATCACCCTGCACTCTACAGGTAGAAACCTATCTCACCATTGATTCTGTAAGTTTGCGTAGGTTGCTTTACTACTAACAAATATTCAAGCTATTATTAAAGATTACCAAGAAATTTTTTTTCGATTGAATTCTACCGCAAAAAACTTTCTTATTTCTTAAGGATGACCTAAAAATCGGCTGAGCTAGGTCAAAATAGGCAAGATTAAACATCAATTTTGTGCAAGTTCATCGCTATTGCTAAACTGAAAAATTTTTTTTCAGCGAGTTAAAAGTTTCCTGAATTATGCCCTGAGGAGGGAATAAGTTTAAAAAGTAGGAGTAGAAAAGCTTGACTTGCTATTCCATCAAATAAAGAGCCAGAGGTGTATAACTCTACCTGTCATTAGCAAAGCGTCTTGAGAAGATGGCCGCTGACAAATCCAGTCTGTGCCTCTGCTTTATAGGAGCGCATCTCAACTCATTGAGCAGCGCTCTCAAGGCTGTTTGGCTTTCCTAAAGCAAAGGTTAGAAGTATTACTTAGAGGCTCCTATTTATGCCAGCGTCTCTTCCGTTTAAAAGCACTGTATTAACCACTCTGTCGTTGACAGGAATACTGGGAACGCTACCTGTTTTAGCTGTGCCTATTGTCTCCGATGGCACCACTGGAACTGTCGTGACACCCAACGGTAACCGCTTAGATATCACTGGCGGCACCTTTTCCGAGAATGGGACGAACCTATTCCACAGCTTTCAAAAATTGGGTCTCAATTCTGGCGAGACTGCCAATTTTATCTCCAACCCAGCTATTCAGAACATTTTGGGACGGGTGACGGGGGGAGATGCCTCGATCATTCAGGGACTTATTCAAGTCACGGGTGGGAACTCCAACCTGTTTCTCATGAACCCAGCAGGTATCATCTTCGGTTCCGATGCCCGCTTGAATGTCCCTGCTTCTTTTACCGCTACAACTGCCACAGGGATTGGATTGGGTAATGGTTGGTTTAATGCGGCAGGAGACAATAACTATGCAGCTTTGGTGGGAACTCCGAGCCATTTTGCCTTTAACACCACCTCTCAACCGGGAGCGATTGTTAATGCAGGGCAGTTGGCAGTCACAAACGGTCAAAATCTTACCCTGCTTGGTGGCACAGTGGTGAATACAGGGCAGATGGTAGCGCCTGAAGGGAATGTCACCTTAGCAGCAGTACCCGGTGAGAATTTAGTACGCATTAGTCAACCCGGACATCTGCTTAGTTTAGAGGTTGAACCGAGTACGGCGGGAAGTCAATCAGAAGTTTGGGCGATTCCGATCAAATCGCTGCCCCAACTGCTCACGGGTGATGGTGGAAATCAGGTGGCAGGATTGAGCGTCAATAGTAATGGCCAGGCGGAATTAACAAATTCTGGGGTAGTCATTCCCTCGGAAGCTGGCACCGTTATTGCTTCTGGCACTCTGGATGTATCACCCCCCTCTTACCCAGGAGGAGAGCAAGCAGGGGTTGGAGGAAATGTAAATATCTTCGGTGACAAGGTTGGACTGATTAGTGCCAATATCAGCGCCTCTGGTACCAATGGCGGCGGCACGGTGAGAGTGGGTGGAGATTATCAGGGAAAGGGTAAAGTACCGAATGCGTCTCACACGGTTGTCAGTGGTGATACGAGTATCAATGCCGATGCACTCTCTACAGGGAATGGCGGGCGAGTGATTGTTTGGTCTGACCATACCACTCGATTCTCCGGCAAAATCAGTGCTCGTGGGGGATTAAACGGAGGTAATGGTGGGTTTGCTGAGGTTTCTGGGAAGCAGTTTCTTGATTTTCAAGGAATTGCTGATTTGCTAGCGCCTGCGGGTGATGTGGGAACGCTGTTATTAGACCCTACAGATATCACGATCGCCAATGAACCCGATACAGGGATAACGTTATCTGGGGAAATATTTTCAGGTAATGCTACATCCTCTACACTCAGCACCGCAACCCTAGAAACTCAACTGGGGAGGAGCAATGTCACAGTTTCCACCGAATCGGGTTTCGGGGGTGCGGGAAATATTTTCGTCAATAGTCCTATCGCTTGGGATAGTGGTGCTTCCCTAACACTGGCGGCGAATAACAATATTACTGTCAATCCCGGTGCCAATATTACCTACACAGGTGGTGGTTCCCTAACACTGGCAGCCAATAACGATATCACAATCAATTCCGGGGCTAATATTACCTACACAGGTGATGCAAATGGAGCACTAACGCTACTCGCTAATAACAGCATTCTTGTTAACTCAGATGCACGAGTAGAAGCCACAAACACTGGAAGGCTGGGTGTTACTCTCAATGCTGATCGAGATGGGAATGGAGCAGGAGCGATCGCGCTCAATTCCGGTTCCGCTATCATCTCCAATGGTGGCGATATTATCCTCGGTGGCGGCAACAATCCTGCAACCACTCCAGCACCGGGAACAGCCGCAAATCCTGCAGGAATTAATATTAACGGTGCCGCGCTTGATTCCGGCAATGGCAACATCACGCTCACAGGCGCAGGTGTTCGCGTAACGGGGGGAAACCTGCAAACCCTCGGTAGTGGAAATCTTACCCTTACTGGCACGGGAAGTCAGGGTAACGTGCTTCTGGACGGGGGAAGCGTGAGCGTTGCCAACGGCAGATTGGAACTGCTGGGAACAGGAGTGGAGTTCAGCAGTGGTGTTCAGGTAACGGCAACTGGAACCGGAGATATTAACCTACAAAGTTTAGGCTTGATCAACACCACAGGTGGCAGTCTCAGGGGAACAGGCATTACCCTCAAGGCGAATGAGAATATTTCCACAGGCGCTATTACCTTAAATGCCAATTCGGGTGTAGGAGTGAGTCCATCTCTCGATATTGATACTCCTGGGATTGTGAATCTGAATGGAGCGATTTCCACGAATGGAGCCGATCTTGTCATTGATAATGTAACCGCTCCTAGTCAAATTAATTTGAACTCTCCGTTATTGACCTTGGGAGGGGATGTCAGGTTCAAAACTACAGGAGCGATCGCACTTTTGGGTAATATCACCACGGCTGGAGGAGACATTGCTCTAACCGGAACAAGTATCAATACAGCCTCGCTCAACTCCAGCAATACCAATGGCAATGGAGGAGCGATCGACCTGAGAGCTAATGGTGATATTACCACAAGCGACCTGAATTCCAGTTCTGTTACGGGTAATGGCGGCGATATTTCCCTAACCAGTAATCAAGGAACCCTACAAAGCGGCAACTTAAATGCTTCAGGTACGACAGGGGGTGGAAAGATTGCCTTTCAAACGAGCGATCGCATTACTACAGGAAATATTAACTCAAGTGCGAGCAATGGGAATGGAAGCGCAATTTCCCTCACCGGTGCAGCTCTCACGACTGGGGATTTAAACGCCTCTGGAGTCAGTGGAGGTGGATTGATTACTGTTAAGTCAGGGGAGAGCATTACTACAGGGAATATTAACTCAAGTTCAAGTAATGGGAATGGAGACGCAATTTCCCTCGTCGGTGAAGGTGCCGTTCTTACTGGAGATTTAAACGCCTCTGGAGTCAAGGGAGGTGGAGCGATTACTGTGCAGTCAGGGGAGAGTATCACCAGTGGGGCTATTGACTCCAGTTCTGAGCAAGGCAAGGGTGGCAATATCATCCTCGATCCACCCAACGATATTCAAGTTACCTCAATTAACGCCCAAGGTGGAACGGGTGGTATAGGAGGCAGCATTGATATCACCACGGGGCGCTATTTCCGAGCAACTGGACTTTTCTCAGATGGAAGTTGTATTAACGCCAGTATTTGTAGCGCTGGCGGAGTTGGAGGCAGTCCAATCACCATTCGACATGGAGGACAGGGTATCACTCCTTTTGATGTGGGAGATGCCACAACCAACGGTACAGCCGGTAGCATCAGTAGTGGCGATTACACGGTTGCGCCTTTAAAATCTTTGCCCTACACCTACACCCATGGCAACATTGGTATCATTAGCGTTGACCCGCCAGCCCCAACCCCAGCCCCAACCCCACCCCCATCACCAACCCCATCACCATCACCAACCTCACCCCCACTTCCCTCCTCCTCACCCTCGTTACTTCCCTCATCACCACCGCCGCCACTACCGATTAACTTAAATGACTCTGTGGCTACTGTGGATAGCTTATTTACCAACGAATATCAACAATATCTAGAACTCGATTCGGTAAAAAGCATCACACTCGAAGACGCTCAAAACAGTCTACGCAGCATTCATAGCGCAACTGGAGTCAAACCAGCCGTGATTTATGCAGTCTTTGTTCCCTCAACCTTTACCGCTGAGGCAACGGAGAATACTCAATCTTCCCTGGGTTTAGCACCCCAGCAAAGCGAACTGATCGAGCAACGCCAAGATAGCGATCAATTGGAATTAATTCTCGTCACTCCAGATCAACCCCCCATTCGCAAGCGTGTACCTGGGACAACACGCTCCTCAGTGCTTAAAGTCGCAGGGCATTTGCGTCGGGAAGTCATTGACATTACCAGTCGCTCCACTGATTACCTGCCTCCTGCTCAACAAATGTATCAGTGGTTGGTTGCCCCTCTTGATACCGATTTAAAAGCACTCGGCATCGAAAACCTCGTTTTCATCATGGATGCAGGACTGCGTTCTGTTCCCCTAGCCGCCCTTCATGACGGACAAAGCTTTTTGGTGGAGAAGTACAGCGTTGGTCTCATGCCCAGTCTCAGCTTAACGGACACCCGCTACAGGAACATCAAAAATACCCAAGTCCTAGCGATGGGAGCCTCAAAATTTCCTAATCAGACTCCTTTACCGGCTGTCCCTATGGAATTGGAAGCTATCACGTCCTTATGGAAAGGTCAATCGTTCCTTAATCAAGGTTTTACACTCAACAATCTCAAGGCACAACGTCGCCAAAAGCCGTTTGGCATAGTCCACCTCGCTACCCATGCCTGGTTTCATCCCGGAGAATCGAGCAATTCCTACATTCAGTTATCAGAGACAGAGCTACAGTTAAACCAATTGCGGCAACTGGGTTGGAATGATCCACCTGTGGAGTTATTGGTGCTCAGTGCCTGTAGAACCGCACAAGGTAATGAAAAGGTAGAGCTGGGTTTTGCTGGACTATCCGTACAAGCAGGCGTTAAGTCAGCCTTAGCCAGTTTATGGTTTGTCAGTGATGAAGGCAGCATGGCCCTGATGACCGAATTCTACGAAGAATTGAAACAAGCACCAATTAAGGCAGAGGCCCTGCGACGGGCACAGGTAGCCCTGTTGAAAGGGGAAGTGAGGATAGAGGATGGCAAATTGGTTACTCCCAGTAGAACACTGCCCTTGCCGCCAGAATTAGCAAAGCTAGGGCAACAAAATCTGTCCCATCCCATGTTTTGGTCTGCTTTTACGATGATTGGCAATCCCTGGTAATTAAGGGATGGCGCGTATACTTCGCGCTGTATCGGCTGAGGGTAAAAAAAGCAAAAGGCTTGATTTACACCAGAATTCTCCAAGTAAAACAGACTTTATACATAGCGAAGAAAACATAGTTTGTGTCCTTCACCAAGTTGAAATTTGCTGTATGTACCTTTTCCGTTTCCCCTTTCCCCTTTCCCCTTTCCCCTTTCCCCTTCCTTATCGATATGCAATTTGTAAGCACGACAGCTTAGTACTGAAGTGAGTGGATGTAAAAAACACAAAATTCAATGTTTTTAAATTCCTCCACTCCGCTCAATATTACATTTTACGTTGAATTGTGTCTACCCCCTGAGTTTTGAAAAAAGAATAAAATAAAGTCCTGATAGGGCGGTTTCACTCCGTAACTCGGTGTATTCCGACCCAAATTAAAGCTTTACCAGGAATTGTTTGAGTAGGGTGCCTTGAATAGAGAAAGATAGCAGAAAAAAGATGTTTTTGCAAAAAACCATTACTCGGCTTTCCCTACTCGGTTTAAAAACTTTTTTGAAAAGTTAGTTTTCAAAACCCTTTTAATACCTGAGCAGAGTAGCTTTTACACGGATTGATGCATTGGAAATGGCTCTCAAAAGTAGTTTTTTAATCTCTCAATTTTTCAAGACTCTTTGGAAAGAATTAATCTCTTCAAAGAAGCTCGATTTAGTACTAACCAATCTGGCTGTGATTGGCCTGCTGCTTGGGGTACGGCAGTTGGGTTGGCTACAGCCTTTGGAATTGGCCGCGTTTGATCTTATGGTTCGCCTTCGCCCCAATGAAGACCCCGATCCGCGCTTGCTTGTGGTGGAAATTACAGAGCGAGATATCAAAGAATTAAAGCAATATCCTGTCTCCGACCGTGTTTTGGCAAAGGCATTAGGAGAATTGGAGCGATATCAGCCGATCGCAATCGGCGTGGATCTAGCTCGCAATGTACCAATGGAACCGGGCAACGCCGAACTGGTGAATCGATTCCAAAGTCCTAAAATCATTGGGATTAGCAGTATTGGTAATACAGAAGACGAGGCGGTGGCACCCCCTCTCGGTATACCCAAGGAACGGGTTGGGTTCAGCGATGTTGTGCTTGACCCGGATAACGTGATTCGCCGCAATTTTATGATGGCTCCTATCGATGAGAAAACGACCCTCTACTCGTTTTCCCTACGCGTTGCCCTCACCTATCTCAAGCAGAAAGGCATTTCACCACAATTCACCAAAACGGATGAACTGAAATTAGGCCAAACTCAATTTAAATGGTTGGCTTTCAATTCCGGCGGCTATCAGAACATTGATGATGGTGGCTACCAAATTTTGTTGAATTATCGCTCGGCTCATAACGTAGCGCGACGAGTTTCCCTCACCCAGGTTTTAAAACGGCAAATTGACCCGAATTGGGTGAAAGATAAGATTGTGTTGATTGGTGCCACTGCACCCACTGTTAAAGATTTGTTTTATACCCCCTACAGTAGGACACAACAAGGCATTCCCCGAATGGCAGGGGTTTTAATTCATGCCCAAATGGTGAGTCAAATCCTCAGCGCCGTTTTAGATAATCGTCCCCTATTTAAGTATTGGTCCCAAGAGTGGGAGATGTTGTGGATTGTCGGATGGTCACTGATTGGTGGTGTGTTGGTAGCACGAACGGATAGTCTTCTGGTTAGGGGGTTAAATAGTCTTGCTTGCCTTGGGATTTTAAGCGGTTTTACCTTGTCATTGTTGATCCAGGGGAGGTGGCTACCTGTAGCGACACCCGCCATCGGCTTTATTGTGACGGGTATGGCGGTAGAGGCTTATGAACGGCAACTGTTCAAACAGAAAGAACAGATGGTGATGAAACTCTTAGGACAACAAACGTCACCGGAAATTGCCCAAGCGCTGTGGAATGAACACGATCGCTTGCTTGATTCTGGGTTGTTACCGGGTCAACGGGTGACAGCAACCATGTTACTCACTGATATTAAGGGCTTCAGTACCATCTCGGAAAAACTGCCGCCAGAAGAGGTGATGTCTTGGTTGAACGAATACTTGCCGATCATGGTGCGGGAAGTGCAAAACTACCAAGGGATTATCAACAAGTTTACGGGTGATGGTCTGTTAGCGGTGTTTGGTGTACCCGTGGCTGCTAATAATGAAGCGGAAGTGGCAAAAGATGCACGCAGCGCTGTTGCTTGTGCCTTGGCAATGAGCGATCGCTTACAGGAGCTCAACCGCAACTGGCAAGCACGCGGCTTACCTGTGGTTCAGATGCGAGTGGGAATTTATACAGGGCCGGTTATGGTGGGGAGTTTGGGAGGCAAAGAGCGTTTGGAGTATGGAGTGATTGGAGACAGTGTGAATATTGCCGCACGTTTGGAAAGTTGTGAGAAACACTGTCAACCTAGCGACTGTCGGATACTGATTGCTCGCGAAACGTTGGTTCACCTACAAGAGGAGTTTGAGGTGGAAGCGTGGGGTGCGCTGCAATTGAAGGGAAAACAGCAAAAAGTCGAGGTTTACCGCGTGGTTGCTCGTAAGCGTAAGAATGGCTCTGTTGTTAAAGGTAAGAGCTAAGCTGTGTTCATTTGATATCTTGCGGCTAATTTTCGATTTTTATCCACAGATGCACATAGATGGATTGAATAGTATTGCTCGACTGCCAGCAAGAGAGCTATTTTGTCATGCAGCAAGCTGTTAGGGTGTTTACCGCAATTGAGTTAGATCATTTTGAATTGTGAATCGCTTATGTCTTGGAAAAAATTTCATAAAACCCTGATCAGCTTTTGCTTAGCATTCCTTATGGGACTGTTTTTATCGGGCTTACCAACGCGAGTAATGGCTCAACCCTGGAATTTATACGTTCAAGAGCGATCGCTCAACAACCCATCTTCTGCATGGTTGGCGCTACATCAACAGAATAAACGGCGATCGCTACCCGGTAGGAGAGAACCTGCTGCAGGAAGGGGTTGCGGGATTAATATGCCCAAACCGCCACTAACAGCATTGAGTCCACAAACCAATCTGGGGTTCACTGTTGCCGCCTATCCCCAATTCTTCTTCTATATTCCTCAAACCTCTGCCAAAGCGGTCAAGTTTACGCTGCTCAAAGAAGATAAACATAAGGTCTACGAAACAACGTTCTCAATTCCCAGCACCCCCGGTATTTTCCGTCTCAGCCTTCCTACCGACAAAACCTTGCCACCGCTAGAGATTGGCAAAAATTATCATTGGTACTTGCAACTGTTTTGTTCAGAGTTGGGCAATGGAGAGATTTATGTGGATGGGTGGGTGCAACGAGTTGAACCCAACTCAACTCCTACAAGCCAATCGGAGAAGGTTGAGGTGGGAGAACTGATGGAGAGCGATCGCAAACATGGCTTCTGGTACGATGATTTAGCAAAGCTAGCTGAGAAACTGCGATCGAATCCTAATGATTCTGCTCTCAAGGTAGAATGGGAAAGTTTGTTACGGTCAGAGGGTTTGAATGCAATTGCTCGCCAACCTCTAGCTGGAAATTTATCGAGTGTAAGCAACACGGGTCGTTCGTAGGGGCTAAGGAATCCTTAGCCCTTACCTTACAGTAGCTGAGCAGGCGAGACGCCTACTCCACAAGATTGTAAGTGGAAAAGTTTTGGTAGTAGAAGCTTACTACTACCAACCCGCTCACGAGTTGGCTACTCGCTGTACTAGAGTTTGCTTTAATTACAATATTTGCATTTTAAATTCAGTATTAAAAGCTACTAATTATCCTCTATCTATCAGAAGGAATAATTTTTAATGAATAACATATTTCTTAAAATTTCTCTCAAAATTGATTGAGCTAGGTCACAATAAGCAAGTTAAGGTTTTGCAAATTCCGTTCTCTATAGTGCCAGTTCATCGGTTGTATTTGAGCTTAGGAGAAGCGAAATTAATGTGCCACCAGGGGAGATAAATCTACACAACCGAGATGCAAAAGGTTGGCTTGTCATCCTCTGAGATTAGACAAGTTGGAGATGCTTCAATTTATTTGTAACTGGCGAAGTTCGTTGAGAATATTGCTGCTTACTTATTCAATGTGTTCCTCTGCTTTTCCTGGCTGCATCTCAAAAATTTGAGCAGGTTGATTTCAAGGCTGGTTGGTAAACCCAAGCTAAGGCTGGAAATTCTGGAATTGAGAAGCTCAATTTATGCCAGCATCTATCTCACTCAAAAGCACTCTGTTAACGACCTTGTTGTTGACAGGAGTGTTTAGTACCACGCGCACGTTTGCTCAATCTATTGTCCCAGACAACACGACGGGAACAATAGTAACGCCCAATGGAAACCATTTAAATATCAATGGGGGTACTCTTTCCGGGGATGGGAAAAACCTGTTCCACAGCTTTCAAAAATTTGGTCTTAATTCTGGCGAGATAGCTAACTTTGTCTCTAACCCAGCGATTCAGAACATCTTAGGACGGGTTACAGGAGGAGATGCCTCGATTATTAATGGATTGATTCAAGTGACGGGGGGAAACTCTAACCTTTACTTGATGAATCCAGCAGGGATTATTTTTGGTGCTGATGCAACATTAAACGTTCCCGCCGCTTTTACGGCGACTACTGCTACGGGGATTGGATTTGGTAATGGTTGGTTTAATGCAGCAGGGGACAATAACTATGCCGATTTGGTGGGAACGCCAAGTAATTTTGCTTTCACCACATCCCAACCGGGAGTAATTGTTAATGCAGGGCAGTTGGCGGTTAGTGAGGGGCAAAGTCTGACGCTGTTAGGCGGCACGGTGGTAAATACGGGGCAGTTGACAGCCCCTCAAGGGACTATCACGATAGCAGCCGTACCGGGACAAAATTTAGTACGCATTACTCTAGCCGGACATCTGCTGAGTATGGAAGTTGAACCCGTAGCGGATGGAACTCAACTAGGAAACTGGACAATTCCCGTGTTATCTCTGCCGGAATTGCTGACAGGTGGGGGTGGAAGTGTGACGACGGGATTGGCCGTTAATGGTAATAATCAGGTGGAATTAACGAGTTCTGGGGTGAGTATTCCCACTAATGCAGCGACGAGTATCGCTTCTGGCACTCTGGATGTATCAGGACAAACGGGTGGCAACGTGAATGTTTTGGGTGGCAAAGTCGGACTCGTTAGTGGCCACATTAATGCTTCTGGTACGAATGGCGGCGGTACAGTGCGAATTGGAGGGGATTATCAGGGACAAGGAACGATACCAAATGCCTCTCGCACGTTTGTCAGCAATGATTCGGTGATTAATGGTGATGCTTTGAGTCAGGGTGATGGGGGACGGGTGATTGTTTGGGCAGATAAGACAACCGGATTTTTAGGTAATATCAACGCTCGCGGTGGCAGTGAGGGAGGTAATGGTGGATTTGTTGAGATATCCGGTAAACAGAATTTAGCCTTTAATGGCAATGTTGATGTTAGGGCAACTCTGGGAACAAGCGGCACCGTTTTATTTGACCCTGTCAATATCAATATCGTAGCTGGTGCAGGACTTAATGATGGTGAGATTACTGATGGTCAAATTTTATTGGCAGATGGAGGTGCAACTGACTTCACGATTGGTGCGACAACGCTAGAGAATCTCATGGGTAATATCATTCTCCAAGCAACTAATGATATCACCATTGCTAATGGCTTATCCCTGAACTTTCTTACTGGTGCTGGAGAAATTGCGTTTATAGCAGACGCAGATGGAGACGGGTTTGGGTCTTTTGCGATGGATCAAACGCAAAGTCTCATAGCTGATGGGAGAAATATTACCATTTCTGGAGCAAGTGTAACTGTTGGCAATATCAACACTCAGTTTCCTCTCGCAGGTGCTCGGATTGGAAATGGTGGTAGCGTAACCTTGACAGCTCGAAACACTATCAACACGGGAACAATTGATACTTGGTTAAATGGAGGGAATGGAGGTAATGTTACACTCACTCTCACTGGTAATGGTGGTTCAATCACCACAGGCAGAATATGGTCATTAACATTTGAGAACGGCTTTGGTGGTGATGTTAACATCAATGCCAACGGTGGCAGCATTTCTACAGGCAGTATCGACACCTATGCAAATCTCAGCGGGAATCAAGGTGGGGACATTATTTTGACGGGTAGTAACATTACTACAGACGATCTTAATCAGGGTGGTATCGGCAATCTAGACGCCAATGGTGGTGTAATCGAGCTGAATGCTACTGGTAACATTACGACTGGCAATATAAACAACAAAAACAATACCGTCAGCCTCAATGGTCCAGTCACTCTCGCCAATGATGTGTCTATCACGATTGCGGGCGCGGGAAGTAATATAACCTTCGGCAGCACCGTCAATGGCAACCATAACCTAACCCTAAATGCTGGGTCAGGCAATATTACCTTCAATAATGTTGTGGGAAATAACACTGCCTTAGGTGCTGTTACAGCTAACAGCACCGGAACAACTCGCTTCAATAGCAGCGTCAATGCAGGCAGTTTGACCACTGATGCAGGTGGAACGACTCAACTGGCGGGTAATGTTTCTACAAATGGAATATTAGGTCAAACCTATAATGACAGTGTGACAACCATCGGCAACATCAACTTGAGCGGTGATGAAATTAACTTTGCCGATACAGTATCTGGCACAGGTAATCTTACACTTCAGCCTTTTACGGCTGGTCAAACACTCGCAATCGGTGGCACAACCGACAGCGGCATTGGTACTTTGGATTTGCTATCGAGTGAACTCAACACTTTACAAAATGGCTTCAACTCCATCACCATTGGACGCTCGGATAGTAGCGGTGTGATTACCTTAGCTGGTGACGCTACGTTCCAAGACCCTGTTATTTTACAGTCGCCCTTTGGCTCGATTAACTACAGTGGTGGCACCCTAACCGCAACAGACAACGCCAGCATTACTCTGGAAGCGAGTCAAGGCATCACCCTCGGCAATCTTTTGCTCGGTGGAGCAAGCAACGCCCTCGCGATCAATACTCCTGGAATCGTTAACCTCAACGGTACGATTAACACCAATGGAGCTAAGCTTTTCATCGGCACCAACAGCACGGCTGTTCCCAGTCAGATTAATGCAACTTCTTCTATATCCACGTCGGGCGGGGATGTTGGCTTCACTAGTTCTGGAGCGATCGCGCTTTCAGGCAATGTAACTACTACTGGTGGTGGCATTACCCTAAGCGGGACAACTATCAACACAGCCTCACTAGACTCAAGCTCTAGTAATAGTAATGGAGGAGCGATCGCAATCGCGGCTACCAATGGAAACATTACAACTTCTAGCCTGAACTCTAGATCGAGTTCTGCCAGAGGTGGCAGTATGTCTCTCACCAGTCCGGGAGCCATAAACAGCGACAACCTGAACACTTCAGGTGCGACGGGGGGTGGGGAAATTATCGTTCAAGCTGGCGATCTCATTACAACTGGAGCCATAGACTCTAGC
>JBFLZA010000128.1:0-15867 GCA_040756535.1 Cyanobacteriota bacterium | reverse complement strand
TCGGGGGCTGGGGAAACTCAGTCTAGATCAGAGGCGAAACCTCGTAAGAGAGTAACCAGGAAACCCAAGCCGTGAGACTTGGGAAGCCCCCTGTGTAATCTTTGATTCACTGGGGGAGGATGTCACTAATTGAATCGCCAGAAGAATTCTATAAGCTAAGAAAAATCATTAAATGTACAACTCAAGAAAAAGCGCAAATTTATAACTTAGTTTCTCGAAGATTCAATGAATTAAGAAATAGAAAGAAACCGTTTAGTCCCCCTCAAATAAGCGTAAATGCTCATCGGTTTTATTCCCTGATTCTAGAAGAATAGAATAAAAAATGCTTATTAAGCTAATTCAAGCAGTAAAAGAAATGAGTTTGGAGGTTTTAGTCTCTTCTTAATTCATTTTTCCTGCTGCTCAATAATGTCAGCGGATGGTTGGGACTACAACGGTAGCGTGACCATAAAGGTTGTTCCCACTCCAACTTCACTCTCTACAGTAATTTCTCCCTGGTGCAAATCCACACACTTTTTGACAATCGCTAACCCTAGTCCCGTACCAGGCAGGGTACCGACATTGCTGGCTCGTCCAAAAGATTCAAATAGGTGCTCTGTATCTTCTGGGGGGATACCAATACCCTGATCTTGGATGCGGAAAATAGCGGATTGGCGATCGCAAACCAACTCAAATTGAACACACCCTCCAGCAGGCGAGTATTTAATCGCATTGGAAAGCAGATTAGTTAAGATATGACCCAAGAGCTTTTCATCCATGCGGGCATCAGTGCAGTCGCTCACCACCACAAAATTGAGCTGATGACGCTGGACATTGATTTGCATACTTTCAACCAAGTCACGGCAAAAGGCGACCAAATCGATTGGGGATGGTTCAAACTTGAGTTTTCCCGCTTCAGCCTTACCAATGGTTAGAACATCCTCTAATAACTGAGTCATCCGTTTCACTGCACTTTGAATGCGCCGATGATGATTGTGTTTTTTCTCATCCGATAACTTATGGTTGTAGCGATCGAGAAGTTCGGCTGAAGATTGAATGGTCGTCAGTGGCGTGCGAAATTCATGGGAAACCAAGGACACAAAACCCGATCGCAATTCACTCAATTCTCTTTCTCGTTCTAAGGCTTTGAGAATTTCAGCTTCCGCCTGCTTAAGTTCTGTGATGTCCCGTCCTACTCCTTGAAACTCAATTAATTTACCCTGTTCATTACACGTAACCACCCTGTTCGTCCACTGCTGCCAGCGCACCTCCCCGGAGGGGAAAATAACTCGGTGTTCGCAAGTAGCAATGGGTTGCTCTACAGACAATGAACCAAAGCACTCCGCTACCAATTCCTGGTCTTCTGGTGGAATCGATGGCATAAAATTGTGCCCAATTAGCTCAGAGCGCTGCTTATTGAAATAGCGACAGTAAGCGTCGTTAACAAAGGTGAGGGTGCGGTCGGACCCAAACCGACAGATGAGTTCAGTTTGGTCTTCAATAATCGCACGGTAGCGTGCTTCGCTCTGACGCAACGCTTCCTCAGCTTGCTTGCGCTCTGTGATGTCCTCGATCATGGCTAGGGTGTAGAGGACAATTCCTGCATGATCACGCAGAGCAATCAAGGTCAAATTTACCCAAATAATCGCTCCATTCTGGGTAAGATATCGTTTTTCTAAGGCAAAGCTGTCGATTTCTCCCTGGAGTAGCTGCTCGATACAGGGCATTTCCAAATCTAAATCTTCAGGATGGGTAATATCCACAAAAGAGAGCGCCATGAGTTCGGACTGAGTGTAGCCCAGCATTTCATAAAACGCTCGATTCACCCTCATATATTGATTGTCAAGAGTAGCCAATGACATCCCAATCGGTGCTTCGTCGAACACGCGACGGAATTGTTCTTCACTTTGACGGAGTGCCACCTCTGCCTGTTTGCGCTCCGTGATATCCTCGACCATGCCCAAGCCGTAAAGGATTTCTCCTGCCTCATTACGCAGCACCATCGAGGTTAAGTTGCCCCAAACAATGTCTTGATTTTTTTTGAGGAAACGCTCTTCTAGGCGAAAACGGTCAATTTCTCCTTTACCTATCTGTTCAAGATAGGGGAGTACTCGCTTCCAGTCTTCAGGATGGGTGATATCCTCGCAGGTTAGACTCATCAATTCAGATTCGCTATACCCTAGCATTTCCACTAAGGCTTGATTCACCCGGATGAAGTTCTTGTCTGGGCCGGTTAGCCCCATGCCGATGGGAGCTTCATTAAACACTCGACGGAATTGCTCTTCGCTTTGCAAAAGAGATGCTTCTGTCCGTTGACGCTCTTTAATTTCGGCTTGGAGTTGCTCGTTTGCCTGTTTTAGCTCTGCTGTACGCTGCTCAACTCGCCTTTCTAACTCAGTCATCACCTGCTGCAATGCCGCCTCGGCTTGCTTGCGTTCACTGATATCTAGAACCAGGGACACAACCGACACCAAGTTCCCCGACTCATCGTAGAGGGTGGAATTGTACCACTCGCAATCAATCACTCTGCCATCTTTGGTGTAGTTGCGGTTGGCGTCTACAGTGCGCTGCATCGTCCCATCCAGTAAGCGATGCAAGATGTCATTAATCCTCTGGGTATCTTTGCCATAGATGAACTGCCAATCCCAAGGATGCTTGTTAAGTAACTCCTCAGCCTTCCAACCAAAGATTTTTTCCGCCTGTTTCGACCAACGCTGCAAGCGAAATTCGCTGTCCCACTCCAAAATAGCTAGGGGAGAGTTGTCTACCAGCAGCGACAATTGCTGATAGGCTTTTTGCAGTTCTGCTTCTGAGTTTTTGCGTGCAGTAATGTCACTATCTGTACCCATCATGCGAATTGGGTTGCCATTAGCATCGCGAATCAGGGTACCGCAGGCAAGAAACCAGCGAATACTGCCATCCTTGTGCAGCATCCGATGTTCTATTTGGTATTTGGGTGTCAACCCTTCCAGATGGGCTGTTGCTGCTGCCATGACTCGTTCTTGGTCATCTGGATGTACTAACTTTCCCCAAAAATCTATGTGGTTCTGGATTTCGTCATCTTTATAGCCTAGTAATGCTTTTAGGTTAGGCTCGATGTAAATTTCGTTGGTCTCTAAGTTCCAATCCCAAACACCAATCTTGCCTGCACTCACAGCAAGAGCATAGCGTTCTTGACTCTGGCGCAATGCCTCTTGTGAGTGTTTACGCTCAGTGATATCTTCTACCGTTCCCACATGACCAATCAGTTCACCTTGATCATCACGCATGGGGGAGGTGCGTACCTGAACCCAACGTACAATTCCTTCATGGGTTTGGAAGCGATACTCTTGATAGCATTCTTGACCTTGTAGCGCACACTCAGACCACTCGGCAAATATCTGCTGGCGATCATCGGGATGAATTGATCTGGCCCAACCTTCTCCCAGAATCTCCTCAAACTTCAAACCAGTAATCGTTAACAAACGAGGATTGGTGTATGTGCAGCGCCCCTGAATATCGGAAAGGAAGATACCGACTGGCGAACCGTTACTCAAGCAACGAAACCGTTGTTCACTGGCTTTGAGTGCTTCTGCTGCTTGTTTGCGTTCAGTGAGGTCGCGGCCTTCAGCTATCAGCAGTTCTACTTGCCCGTTTTCATCCAAAAGCGGTTTGACGGAAAAGTCAATGGTGATGATTGAATTATCTGGAGCTAAAATATCCGTTTCATAACGGACAACATGACCTGCTGCGGCTTGTGCGATCGCTTCTTGCAAACGTGCTTGGGTTTCTGGGGAAATAGTCCAACAGTGCAAGTCCGCAAACTGACGCCCGACGCTCTCCGAACGCTGGAGTTGACAAAAATCTAATGCGGTTTGGTTGTCTTCTAAGACTGTACCCTCCAGCGTCAGTAGGCTGGATAATTGGAAGGTTTGGTTGAAAGCGGCGCGGAACCGCCTCTCACTTTCGCGGAGTTTTGACTCCGCTTGTTTGCGATTGATGGCATTGGCGAAGATTTCACCCAGCAATTTGAGCCGTGTTACGACATCGTCTGAACACGTCTTTTCTTCCCTAACTGCCGAGCAGCCAATGTATCCCATCAATGTCGTACCATACACCATTGGAACCGCAACAATGGATTGGGTGCCTACGGATGCGATCGCTAATCTTTCGTTACTCGCTTCCGGCGGCAAATCAGCAAGTGTCGAGAGTTGAATCGCTTCTAAACGCTCCATTTTCCCCATCCACCAAGGGAAAGGTTCGGCAGGAATTTGCTTCCATTCTTCAGGTAAGGGTTCCACCGACTCGGCGTGCCATTCATAGGTGAGATTACCCACTAAACCCTCGATCGCGTCGGTACTTTCGGAAAACAGCACCACATAGCTACGATCAAATCCTGCAAATTCTCCAATAACTTGAAGCGCTTGGTTTATCCGGTTGTCAATTTCCTTTGAACACAGGTGAATGAATTGTGTAGATAGAGAGGTGATGATTTTGTCAAATTCGATGCGCTGTTGCAGTGCCTCTTGGGCTTGTTTTGCTGCTGTAATGTCCTTTGCCAGTCTGTAGGAAAGCCCATCTTCAGCCTGAGACACTCGCCAAGACAGCCAACGATAGCTTCCATCTTTGTGACGGTAGCGATTTTCATACTCGACTACGTCTAGGTGGGAATACTGCTTTTCAGTATTGAGGGTAAGGTCTACATCATTAGGATGAACAAACTCAATCCAAGGTCGCGATCGCACTTCTGTTTGAGTCCATCCCAGCACTTGTTCCCAAGCGGGATTCAACTGCTGACAGTAGCCATCTTTCCCCGTCGTGCAGAATAGGTCAAGTGATAAAGTAAAAAATTTATTTAAAACGGATTCTGCCTTTGCAGATTGTTCACTTAATTCCATGGAAGTCTTAGGAGCGTTCATTCCAACAAAGGCTAAATTTTTTGTATATACTACAAGCGAGGTTATGCTATATCTATCTTAAGTGTGGTCTATAGGCGTGAAAGATTTCCATGTCGATTGTGAAAATACTGTAAGCCTTTGCATGACGACGTTTCCCCTGCCAAGAGCAAGAAGAGTGTAAATATGACGCCGGACAGAGTTACTAGATGTCCTTGTGATAATCGAGCAGCGGAAGTAACTCAACAGTGGAGCGTAGTCCGATGTTAGCTTAGCTGGTGCAGGCATTGCTAATGATCTTGCTGTGCTAGTACAGAGCAGCGAATATTTCCCTCCAGTTTCCAAGAATCAAGTAAAAGATTACGCTCCTGTTCCTTAGTGATTTTTAGTAACCTAATACTTCCAAAAATTTATTATTTTTATTTAAATAGAATTTATTGATTTCATAAAATAAAGTGACGCTAATTGCCATTAAGAAAAATTTTTGTTAATCTAAATTAGAATGCCTGACTTTCAGTGACTTACTATGCATTTGCCCCCTAAAGATGTTTTTTAGCTTTTAAAAACTTATTCTTAAGGGTTTAAAAATACCGGAAAAATGATCAGGCATATAGCAATTTTCAGTGAGATGTGAAACAGAATTGACGGGCACTCCCCCATCAAAGGACGGGGATTCGTCGTTCATTATTCATGGTTCATTGCAATGAGCAAGACACTCCTAAAGCTGCTACCGCTTCGCTATCAACGATGAACGAGGCGGTTAGTAGCTTTCTTCCCTACTCTATAAAGAGTGGGAAATATAGCCGTCTCTAGTTGGCATGAATCCATATTTTTGTAAGGGTAAGCATTTTACTTATTAACTTGTATGAACTAGCAACACAAGTAGATTTTATGACATCTCAGACAGCCTTGAATTTTCTGGGAAAGTATAGATTTAAAGAATCAAAAAAAGCCCGAATTTTTGAAACTTTCCAGAAGATTCAATTTAATGGACAACTTATATGGATAGCTCCAAACAATGAAAAACAATGGAACTTTTATTTTTCCTTAGGTCGCATTATATATGCTACGGGGGGAACTCATCCAGTAAGGCGATGGGTCAGGAACTTAGCCACTTATTGCCCCCAGATTGAGGTTAACTTTAGAAATCTACACAACGAACTCTATAAGCTTAATCCTAATCCCTTGATCACCAGTTGGGAATATCAGTTATTTAGTGTATGGCTAGATCAGGGAAAAATTACACAAGACCAAGTAGAACAAGTGATTTATTCAATTTGTTCTGAGGTACTTTTTGATTTATCCCAAAATGATCATCTGACCCAGGAAATCAAGGAAAATGGCTCTGTATATAAGCCCTTGGCTTTGATTGATGAGAAGCAAGCCATTGCAGAAGTTCAGGAGCTTTGGCAAGCATTATGGGATGCTAAAATTACTGGCTATTCTCTGGACAAAGCACCGATAATCAAGCAACCCTATCAATTGCAAAAATGCACAACCGTAAAAGTTTACCAAGCTCTAAATCAACTACTAGATGGGGAAAATACACTGCGCGATCTAGCTGTTAAGATGAAGCGGGATGTTGTGCAAGTAACTCGCTTACTCTTACCCTATATTAAGCCAGGGTGGGTGGAACTCATTAGCATTCCTGATTTACCAGCTCCGGTTTATCGAAGAGTTTCTGATATACCGTCCGGGCCAAAAAAATCTGTAAAACCGCTAATTGCCTGTGTGGATGACAGTATTTCGGTTTGTCAAACTTTAGAGAAGCTTTTGACAGCAGCAGGGTACCGATTTGTCAGTATTAATGATGGGTTGCGAGCGCTGACAACGCTCTTATCTTGTAAGCCAGATTTGATTTTTTTAGACCTAATGATGCCAAATACCAATGGGTATGAAATTTGCAGTCAATTACGCAAAGCCCCCTCTTTTCGAACTACTCCAATTGTAATTTTGACGGGTAACAATGGAGTCGTGGATCAAGTCCGTGCTAGACTCGTCGGCGCGTCAGATTTTTTGAGTAAACCCGTCGATGCCGGGAAAGTTCTCAGTGCAATTTCTAAGTACTTATCGCAGAGTGCAATTAGGTAATAAAGGAACAAATTAAAGATTGAAAACCTGTAAATTTTTCATCTTTATTATTTGTGAAAAGGGTAAAGCATTCCCTTCAACTACCAACTCTTCTATCACTAATCTTGGTTGTCCTGTAATCCCATAAAAATTATGACTACGGCTCTAATTGTTGAAGACTGTTTGAGTGATCAAGAAATCCTCTCCGGTTGTCTCCTGCAAGGAGGTCTTAATGTCTTGAAAGCTAATAATGCAGAAGAAGCGATAGCAAAAATTAGTCGCCATAAACCGGATGTAATTATCTTAGACGTGGTACTACCCGATCGCAGTGGATTTGAACTGTGTCGCGAACTTAAAGCCAAAACAGAAACTAGCAAAATTCCCATTGTTATTTGCTCGACCAAAGGAGGAAAACTGAATCAAAGGTGGGGATTGAAACATGGAGCAGATGCCTATCTTGTCAAGCCCATCGACCAAGAAGAACTCGTAGACACCGTTAAAAATCTGATCAGAAGCTAAGCCTGAAAGAAAATCCATGTCCAACTCTTTATCGGTTCCAAGCTCCTTCTTACCACCTACAAATTCCGCCTCTTCAACGGAAAGGGAACCGTTTTTGCGGTTTTATCTCGAGCCTGATACCACATCACTCCTGCCGCTCCCGCAATTGGCTGAGGTATTCAATATTCCCATTAGTCAAATTGTGCCCATCGCTCATATGCCTCCTTGGATCAGAGGCGTCTACAACTGGCGGGGTGAAATTTTATGGATAGCAGATTTGGGACACTTAGTCGGGCTTACTCCCAGTTATCAACAGGTTAGCAGTACTTTAACTTATACAACAGTTGTATTACAGTCTCTCTCCCACAACGCCACCATCTCCACAGCTAAGAACCAGCTACTGGGTGTCATCGTCAATCGATTAGAAGATATTGAGTGGTGCGATACAGAGGAGATTAAGTCCCCACCATCATCCACTGTTCACCAAGGTTTGCTGCCATTTTTGCGTGGCTACTGGTGGAAATCAGATTCGGAGGTGTTAGTCGTTTTCGATAGTGAAGCGATTATGGCTGTCATGCCTAAGCAAGAAATGTAACATCACCCACACTTCCCCGTTAGGGAAGTGTGGGCTTCCCAACCGCGCTATCACGCCGCTGTGCTAAAGAGCCTCCCACGGACGCTTTTCGCTGCGTTATGCAACAGAGAAACACTTGCACCCCCGCACTCCCGCACCCCGCTCCTTAGAGTTCTTATATAAAGTTTTTGCTATGACTCAGATTCCCTCCAAAAACCCCTTTGAGAAGACTACCAATGACGGCCGTTTAGCCTCTAACGGTTTTCCAGTTGGGGGTCAAACTCCTGCTATTGAAGAATCATCCTCTTACCCAACTCTGCTGTCCGCCCAAGAACTTGAACTCCGTTTACACCCTCGAAACCTGCTTCTGCAAAAACAGCAAGCCCCTTGGTGGAACTTCCCTAGTCTGCGCTTTACAAGTTTGCGAACCAAAGCAACTATACTGGCACTCGCTATCGGCACGATTCCAGTGGTGCTAGTCGGAACAACCGCCTATTTCACTGCTAGTCAAGGGATTAAAGAGCAAATTGTTCAAAGTGAAAAAACCAATGCGGAGGACTTGGAAGATAAATTAAATCTGTTCGTCAAACAAACTTATGAGAACATCGTCATCCTATCCAAGCTAGCTGCCTTCACCAATCCCAAGGTGGAGGAGACGCTCAGCATTGAGGAAAAAAATGCTCTCCTCAAAGACTTGATGGAGTCTTCCAAAATCTACAACAGTGTTGTTGTGTATGACCCCAACGAAAACAAAATGATCGCCACTGGGGGGGGGAAAATCGACTTACCGCAGATCCTTAAAGCGGACTATACCCAGGCGGCACTGGAAGCAGATCGCGCCGCCATCGTTGACCCTCGACCGAATACAGCCACTGGTGAGTTTAGTTTTTTCATTGCTGCCCCCGTCAAAGAGACAGCCACGAGCAAAACAATTGCTCTCGTCCGTACTCGCACCCCAATGACTCTGGTTAACAACTTGTTTGGGGTCAATTCAAAACGGGATCAAGAGTTTTACGTAACGGATTCTCAGGGACAAATTACCGCATCAAGTGACGCAAAAGCTCTCCAGAAAAAGCTAGAAGATGTATTCCCCAAACTCTCTGCCCAAATCCAGAAAGCGGATCGGCAAGGGCTGACCACCATCACGACTGAGAACGGGAAGCAACGAATTTTCACCTACGTTCCTAATAAAGAAATTGCCAAGAATTATGGCTTGAACTGGGGTCTGATTGTTGCTCGCCCTACAGACATTGCTTTTGCCCCCCAAAGACAATTGCTCATCACGCTGATTGTGGGGACATGTGTTGTTGCCGTGCTGGTGGCGGCGATCGCTATTTGGGTCGCGAACCGAGCAACCCGTCCAATTTTAAGTGCAACAGACGCGGTGGTCAAAATTGGTCAGGGAGAACTGAATACTCGCATACAAGTACAAGGAGGCGATGAAGTTGCCCTGTTGTCCAATAAAATCAACGACATGGCGGGTCAGCTCAACATCCTTCTGGGAGAAAAAGAACGGGCAGCCGAAGAGCAGCGCCAGCTCACGGAAACGTTGCAAAATCGAGTGTTGGAACTCCTAGAGGAAGTCGAGCCGATTAATGACGGAGACCTCACCATCCGGGCGACGGTGACAGCCGATGACATCGGTACGATCGCAGACTCTTACAATCTGATGGTTGCTAACTTGCGAGAAATTGTCACCAAAGTGCAAGCCGCAGCCAGCAATGTAGCCGAAACCACGAGTGATAATGAACGTTCTGTCCAAACCCTCTCACAAGAAGCGTTGCGTCAGGCATCAGAAATTGCCCTAGCGCTCAAGCAGGTGCAAGAGATGGCCCAATCCGCCCGACTGGTTGCTGCCAGTGCTGAAAAAGCAGCGTCAGTAGTAAGGCAAGCGACTCAGACGGTGGAAGAAGGCGACGATGCTATCAACCGGACGGTAGAGGGTATTGTGGCAATTCGGGAAACAGTTGCACAAACGCGCCAGAAAGTCAAGCACCTTGGAGAGTCTTCGCAAAAGATTTCCACTGTTGTCAACCTGATTAGTGAATTCGCCACTCAAACCAAGATGCTTGCCTTCAATGCTTCGATTGAGGCGACGCGTGCTGGGGAACAAGGGCGAGGTTTTGCCATTGTCGCGGATGAAGTGCGAACGCTGGCACAGCAATCGGCAGAAGCGAGTAAGGAAATCGAAAAACTAATTGTAGCCATCCAGGGAGAAACCAATGAGGTGATCGCAGCAATGGAAACGGGTACCGAGCAAGTCGTGACGGGAACCAAACTGGTGGATGAAACTCGTCAGAGTCTTAACAAGATTACAGTGGCGTCTGCTGAGGTTAGCCAATTAGTTGAAGCGATCGCACAAGCCGCGATTCAGCAATCAGGAGCCTCGCAAACGGTCACTCAAACCATGACGGATGTAGCCCAGATTGCCGACAAAACCTCCAAAGAAGCCACTGTTGTCTCCTCTTCCTTTGAGGAACTCCGACTAGTTGCCAATGCTCTGCAAGAGGATGTCGCTCAATTCAAAATCCGTTGATAGTCTTTAGTCCTTAGTCTTTAGTCCCTAGTGCTTTACTCTCCCCTAATTTTGGGGCGTACAACGCCAATGACTAATGACTAATAACTAATGACCCATGACTAATGACTAATGACTAATGACTAATGACGAACCATGGCAGTCAACCCTAATATCCGCGACCACGCTTATCAATTTTTCATAGAAGAAGTTCCCGAGTTTTTACAGGCGATCGAAACTGCGTTACTAACCCTTAAGCAAGAGCGCAGCAATAACAAAATTCACAGTTTAATGCGAACCTCTCATTCCATTAAGGGAGGAGCGGCGGGTGTAGGGTTAGAAGCGATCGCCACTTTGGCTCACCGCCTGGAAAATATCTTCAAGGCTCTCTATAGCGAAACTGTAGAAATTGATACAGACCTGGAAAGCCAACTGCTCTCTGCTTACGACTGCCTGCGCCTGCCTCTAATGCAGCAGCTCACAGCCGGTCAATTTGACGCGGAGCAAGCCTTAGCTACAGCCCAGCCTATCTTCGCTCAGCTTGAAGAACGATTGGTAGACGCTTTAGCCGAGGTGGAAAATTACGACATACCTAGCTCTGCTGAGTTGGGGGTCGATATGACCCTATCGATCTTTGAAGTGGATGTCGCTCAAGGTCTCGCTCACCTTACTAATGTTGTCGCTAACCCGGCACAGTATCATGTGGCGGAAGAATTATGCCAACAAGCTGAGGTATTTGTCGAGCTTGCTGAAATTCTCAACAAACCAGGATTGGGAGTAATCGCTGAAGCGGCTTTAGCTGCACTCAAGGCTCACCCGGAAAAGGCATTGCAGATTACACAACTGGCTCTGACGGATTTTCAAGCCTACCGAAAAGCCCTGCTGGCGGGCAATGCTCCCGAAGGAGGGAACCTCTCTACAACTCTATTGGCACTTACTCAAAAGCAAGCTAGTGGGTTCCCGACCAAGCAAGAACCTCTGTTTGAAAACCAGATTGAGGAGGTTCTGCGCCAGATTAACCAAGAGGAAGAGTTTGGGGTTGACGAGCAGTTCGTTTCGTTTGATCCACTGCAAGAAGCGATCGCAGAGTTAGAGAGTTTCGCAGTTTCTCCTGAAAATAGTTATGGCAACCCATCTATCGATACTGATGAATCAGTCTTGTCTATCCTCCTCGATGGAGAACTGACTGATGAGGATATATCGGTAAGTGAGGGCGTTGCAGAAGAATCCTCTTCATGGGAGGAGATGTTGCTCGACGCTGTGGCTATGTCTGAAACACAGACAACTGCAGCCAGCTCACTCGCCCGAATTACCTCTACGCTCAAGGGACTGCAACACCAGCACCAACCCACAGCTACAGATACACCAGAAATTATAGATGTGACGGTTCAAGCCGTTGAAACGTCATCTACCGAGAACATCTCCAAACTGACACCTCAAAGTTTGCCAGGAACGAAGCAACTTGAGCCCGTCTCGACTACGATTCACCAAGAAGACATACCTGTTACATCTAACGTGACGGTGCGGGTTGAGGCAGACCGACTCGAACGGATGAATAATCTAGTCAGTGAATCCGCCATCCGTCGCAGTAGTCTTTCCCTCGATAATTCTCAACTCCAGAACTCAGTGCGAGAGTTGCTAAATCGATCCACTGCCCTTGAGCAAATCGTCGAGCAGTTGCGGAAGGTATCAGACCAGACGTTAGTTCCTGACCGCTACGGCAACCCAACCGTTTCAGATTCAGTCGGTCAATTCCCAGAGCTAGCCAAAACTCAAGCTGATTTTGACGCTTTGGAAATGGACAACTACGGAACCTTGCACTCATTAGTGCAACGGTTCTTAGAAGACATGGTTCAGTTGAAAGAATCTGTTGCTGATATTGGTTTATTCGCGAGGCAATCCGACCGAACCTTAGAACAACTGCGTAAAATGCTCACTCATCTACAGGATGAGTTTGCTTGGGCTCGTATGTTACCGCTGGGTGAAGTCCTCAACCGTTTTCCTCGAATGTTGCGTGATTTATCAATCAACTATCACAAACCCGTTAGTTTGAAGTTGAGTGGTGCAGGGGTACTCGTTGATAAAGCTGTTCTCGAAAAAATTTACGATCCATTGCTACACTTGCTTCGCAATGCATTCGATCATGGGATCGAATTGCCTGAAGAACGGATTCAACAGGGGAAACCTGAGCAAGGTGAGATTGAGATCAAAGGCTATCACCAAGGAGGGCAGACCATTATCGAAATCAAGGATGATGGTCGAGGTCTGAATTTAGAAGCAATTAGTCGTCGGGCATTGGAAAGGGGATTGCTCGGTGTTGAACAACTTGCTACTATTTCCGAAAATCAGCTATGCGATTTAATTTTTGAGCCAGGATTTTCCACAGCGAAGCAGGTGAGCGAACTGTCGGGGCGGGGAGTGGGTTTGGATGTCGTGCGAGCTCAACTGCGAATCCTTAAAGGCGCGATCGCAGTAACATCTAAACCGGGCGTTGGTACCACTTTTACCATCCGTCTACCACTAACGCTAACGAGCGCTAACTTAATTATTAGCTTGGTTGGGTCCAAAGCGATCGCTTTGCCGTCCGACAGCATTGAAGAAATTGTCCTTCCCAAAACCGACCTGGTTAAAAGAAACGGAGCTCAGCGGTTTTTAAAGTGGCGAGGACAAATTGCCCCCATTTATCGAGTAGCCGACCTTTTTGACTATGCCTACCCTGTGCCAGAAACGCCTCTAGGTAGAGCGTTAGTCACAGAATCCTCTTCCACTGAGTCAACACCGCCGTTGTTAGTCTTCAATCACGGACAAGAGGCTTTTGCCCTAGAAGTTGATCATCTGGTTACTGAACAAAAACTGGTGATCAAGCCCTTTGGAGCGGTGGTTGCCCCCCCTAGCTATACTTATGGTTGCACGATTTTGGGAGATGGTAGCCTGATTCCTGTGATTGATGGTGTGAGCTTGGTGGAGTACTCACTCAGCCAAAATTCACACTCAAGTGCGATCGCTACTCTGTCAGAGTCAGAGCAAAACATCCAGTTTGAGTCTGATAGAGCCATCACTGTTAATCATAATTCGTCTGTTAATCAGACCCCAGCTTTATTCAATACGGTAACAGCTACTACTGTTTTGGTTGTCGATGATGCTGCTTCCTTACGGAAAACTCTAGCAGTAAGCTTGGAAAGAGTAGGTTACCGAGTCTTGCAGGCTGGGGACGGGTGGGAGGCTCTCAAACAGTTACAGTCAAATTCATCAGTGAAGCTAGTCATTTGTGATATTGAAATGCCGAATATGAATGGCTTCGATTTTATGAACCATCGTCGCCAAGAACCTCAACTTCAGAAAATTCCTGTAGTAATGCTCACATCCCGCAGCAGTGAAAAGCACAGACGGTTGGCGATGCACTTAGGTGCTACCGCTTACTTTACCAAACCCTATATCGAACAAGGCTTTCTAAAAGCAATCAAAGACATTCTCGCTCAAAGCCCTCTTGAAAGTATTCCTATGAATGCAATTTCTTGATATAACTACTAACGTAAAATCCCCCATACTTCAGTTGGGGGATGAGCTTAAACAGCCACAATACACAGGAATTCGCCAATTCTATCTAATACATCATTTGGGAGTCATGGTAGAATTTGAATTCCAATAGATTGTTGGATGGATCTTTCAAAAAAAAAGTGAAATGCTCCTCAGTCTTTCCTGGAAACCTCACTGTAAGCTCTTGAAAAAATTCAACTTCTTGCTTTTGGGCTAGTTCCAGCAACGCATCAAAATCTTCTTTTCGTTTGAAGGTTACACCGAAATGTCGAGGATACATCTGGGGGGACTCATCTATTTTGTCAGGAGCAAGGTGACAAACTAACTGATCGCCAAAAAAATTCAAGGTCACTCTATCTGCATATCGGCGAGCTAACTTGCAACCCAGCTTGTTCACATAAAACTCTTGAGTCTCATCTAGATCTTTACAAGGCACGGCTAAATGAAAAACGTTCTCAGGGTTTCTCATCTTAGTACTCCTTCAAACATATTCAAGGTGTCTGAACGTAGACCTAGTCTTAATGTTTCTAAGCCAATAACATCATCAAAGGGAATATTGGCTAAGTTTACATTAGCTCCAAATTGCTTGATAAAGTAAACCTGTAGTGACTTATTTGGAGCCTCAAATATTAAGTTTTTAAAATCAATTCCAGAATTTATAATTTTCTGGATCAATCCGCACTTGATGCTTCCATCTACTGAACAAATCCCACTCCGTCCACTTTCTCTAGCTTCTGTAATGACTTTCACCGCGCCAGATTCTAAATCTTCACTAATATATTCAATCCATTTTTCTGGAGCTAAATCTTGGGATTTTTCCGAGTCTTTGTAACCCACCTCACTGAAAACATTAAACTCTTGGGAAAAGTCTGATATGTACTTGGCTTTATCTCTGTTCGTTAGATTAATTGTGCCATTTGATATCTCTACATATCGACAACTCCATTGTTTAAAATAGGTATAAAGCGAATCTAATCTTCTTTGCTGTAGCGCTTTCTCAAAAAGCGTGCCTCCAAAATAGAACTCTATACCATTTGAGAAGAGAGATTCTATTTTTTTTTCAAGATCTTTCGTGATTAAAGAAGTACACCAGCCAAACTTAACTAGATCGATAAATTCACTATGACTGCCAATAACATCCAAAAAATGTTGTGTAGAAACTCCATTGTCTATCAGAATAGACATTCCCTGCTTGCGCGGTTTGGTTTCTCGATTAGGAAGTTGCAAAAATGTACTCGTTCTCTCTATGAGTTGATCCATTTAATTTAACTCCCGGAATTTGTTCAAACGTTTGGTAAATATTCGCAATTCCACGGGTCTCATTTATCGAGAATCCCACGACCCAATCACAGTAGGAGAGAGCAATTTCTAGGAAAGAAATTTGAACTCATTTTTGCTGAAATTGATAATGCATTTATAGACCTTGTCTACACCAAGCCTTGACCCCCATTCCTTTAGGTACAAGCTGCAAAACTTATATAAGCTTTTCCCTTAAGTTGATTGCAGAATACCAAGTTGTGCCGAATTCAAACTATCAACGAATAGGTAAAGCTTCTACGAGTTTCTAATCTTACCGATTCTGAGAGTAACAGTGTATCAGCAAATTTCCCATAAATTGGTAGTAATGTCTATACGCTTGGGACAGTTATTCATTGTTCTAAACTCCCAGCATTTTATTGATTTTTCTGATCTTTACACTCTTTTTCAAAAAGTAGCAATAGTTTATGAAAAATTGTATTTTACAATAATAAAGATTTTATTGTTTCTTATATAACTCGATAATTAGGAACAACAAGTGAATAAATAAGCAAAGCGTAAAT
>JBFLZA010000127.1:0-15869 GCA_040756535.1 Cyanobacteriota bacterium | reverse complement strand
CGAGAACTTAGATAAATTCCCCCAGTTAACGCCCCCACTCCTACTGCTGCCATTAGAAATCCTAAGGTTTGGGCATCACCCTGAAGAATTTCGGTTGCAAAAATAGGAACCAAAATCGTGTAGGGCATTCCCATGAAGCTGAATAAAGCTAATAGAAGTAAAATGGCTCGGATGGGAGGGAAGCCAAAAGCATAGTTAAATCCTTCTTTCAATCGCTGCCAGACGTTTGCCGTTTGAGGAGTTATTGTTTTGGGTTTGAGCTTCATGGCTAATAAGCCAGCAATGACAGCGATATAGCTGAATCCATCAATGAGAAAACATGCGCTTGCACCCACACTGGAAATTAGCAAACCCGCAATCGCAGGGCCAATTAATCGTGCGCCGTTGAACACGGAGGAATTGAGAGCGATCGCATTTCCTAAATTCTCTTTTTTATCGATTATCTCGACTACAAAAGCTTGACGGGCAGGTGCATCAACAGCGCTGATAAATCCTTGAAAAAGACTGAGTACGATAATCTGCCAAATATTAATCATGCCAGTTAGCGCCAAAGCAGCTAGCGCTAAAGACTGGATCATGGAAAGAACTTGAGTGGCAATTAAAATCCGATGGCGATTCCATCGGTCAACAATAATTCCCCCAAAGGGAGCAAGAGCAAAACTGGGGATTTGACTGGAAAATCCAACAACTCCTAACCACCAAGCGGAGTTTGTCAAGCTATAAACTAGCCAAATCGTGGCAAGTTGGGTCATCCAAGTGCCAATGAGAGAAATGGCTTGTCCTGCAAAGAAGAGGCGGTAATTCCTCGACTCTAAAGCCCGCAGGATTGGCTTTAGTTTTGATACACCAAAATCCATTCGTAACTGCCTACTAAAACTACAACAAGCTTGTCTTCTGACAGACGCTGATAACCTCTACTTAAAGCAAGACTTAGTAATTGGTATCCGTTTAATGAGCCATTATTTAAGCCTTCTAGAATATTTGTTTCTTTGAATTCCTAAATTAGGGGTTGTGGTGAAGCGAACAATTTGCTAAGTGATCCATTATTTAGAACACGTAATATTTAGGTGGATGTATTGCTCAATCAAGAGTGCTGCCCAGGAGTTGTTTAGCATACGTACTATATATTTAACAAAACTTCAAGCTTTTAGATATCCTCCCGTTGGGCGATTGTCGGTTTCTGACTCTTGGCAGGTTGAGGGACGGTAAAGGCGATCGCAATCAAACCCCTTGAGAGGAGTTATTCTGAGTGGTAGGTTGCAAAGCTGACAATACCGCAGAAAACAGTTGATGTGAGCTCATCCCCCGACTTAAGGACGGGGGATGCAAGAGTCATTGGTCATTGGTCATTAGTTACTTTAGTACTCTAGTACTACTGACTAATGACTCTCGCGGCAGAACGAGTAGAGGTAATTGATGATTTGAATGAAGCTTTAACTGAAGCAGAGATTGAAACCAATTGAAAGCATATCAATAGGCTATCGTTTCTGAAATACTCAGCTTTACATCCTATATTCACTTTTATGCCGTTTTACGGCTATTTGGCTTCTAACGAGCAACAGGTTTGAAATTGCTGGAAAAGTTCACAAACTGCTGTGCTTTAGCATCTGTATTCAGGTTTAGTGACGGCATATTCTCAAGATAATTGCCACCATAGCCCCTGATCGGTCGTGTCACACTTTCATTCAAACCGTAGGCACTCACTAAGTCATAGGCTAAATTACAGGAAATATAAAACCGACCCATATTGATCTGTCCTTGATTTCCTGCTGTTAAAAAAAGGTTGGCTCCCTTTTCCTGGCGACTTGGACAAAAGCGGTAGGTGATTGCTGCCGCTTGAGCGATTGCCACATCATAGTGACGCACTAAACCCCCGTAGGCTGATTGAGTAGTGTTATTTACTGGGATATTTATATGAATTTCCTTATGAATCCCAATGTCGTCTGACAAATCAAGATAAGTAATATCTAAAGAAAGCGGTTCTGCATGAACTGGGGTTAAAGCTGCCACGGTAGCAGTGGCGATCACTGTAAGAAGTGTCGCCATTTTGATTACTGAGGTCATGAATTAGTCCATTACACTTCTTTACCCAGTCTGCCTAAACTATCAGTAAAGGAATTGCGATCGCAAACTCTTTATACTCATCCTTCCATAGCTGAATAAATCAAGTTAAATTCATTTAAGACTTTTAACTAGATAGTGCGATCGCACTTTTCAATGAGAAGATGAAGCGACGAGCAACTCATTGAGTTTCTCCCTCAACTCAGATGATGCCTTCAGAGGTGAGTAGACTTCTCCCTCGTATGGCTTCCAGAGATAGCTGGATTTAAAAGACCTAAAACCAACAGGACAACCCATCTGCTGCCATACCTCCTCAGCCAGCACCAAACCAGCAACAAGAATGTCAGGCTGACCCTCTGTAACTAGTTCACTATAAGTCCTGAACTCATCCACCTCAACTCCTACCAGAGCGTATCGAAATGATGGAGCAGAACGCAAACGTCGATAAAGAACTAAACCAACTTCAGTCATCTGGTGGGCATCTTCAGGAGAAATGACACCGATTTCGCTAATATCACTACGGCAAACCATACACCACCAGTTACCCTCGCCATCCTGAAAAACTTGAGTGTTGCATTTCCACACCTCCTCACCAGAAGATGTCCAAGAACTCTCTTTAAAGTGGTTGGCAAAGCTATCAGCAGCTTCTTGAGTTGACCCGCATTCAGCAGACAAGCTAAAAATCCATGCCATATTTTATCTCCTGATGCGTCAAGTTTGCCCGATTGCCAAAAACTCAAACCTTGCGTTTAATTGTATTTCCTATTTGCTCGCCGCCTATTTAACCTTCGGATTCGGTAACTTTCTCCCAATCCTCTCGCGTGTTTGCCAAAGCTGTCTCGTACTTCTCTAAAAGCATGGTGGTTCTTGGCATGATACTAACGTGAGTTGGGCTATCTTGCACAGCCTCAATATCCCCCACTATCTTGCTATCATCAATCTGCCATAGTGGGTCTTTTCCCATTCCACCGAACGCTGGAGGTTTACGGAAAATTGGCAGTCCTTCGATTGATAGAGATGTAGACATACCTTTATTGTTTCTAATGGCTACCTCAACCTGCTCACCTGAATTAACCCGATCTTCCGACGGCAGCAGATAACCCTTCTCATCTAGCCAACCTCTAGGCATTTGTTCCACATCTATATCTCTACCGACGCGGACTCCTAACAAGCGAGGACAACGACCAATTTTTGGTTTGCCGTTGTCCTCCATCATTCCTCGGTAAAGTAGTGCAATTAGCTCATTCCTCTATTGTCATTTAGCTTGCAGCTTCTACCACTAATTTTTTAGAAAGGCGATCGCACTCACACCCCTTTACACCGGACTCAAAGCTGGCGAACCAAAATAGATACGGCTCAATTCTTCCAGGGAAATATCAGTATCCGGTTGGGGATTACGAAAATAGGGATGGAATGCCAGGATTTCAGGTGGACGGCGTACTCTTTGTGAAGACAACATTTGCTCAATCACATTCAAATAGTTTTCAGCCGTCGATTCCCAGGTGTAAAACTTCCGCACTCGTTGCTGCCCAGCTTGGGCAAAATACTCCCACTCTTGTTCATTGCAAATCAACCGCTCCAATCCCCGCGCAATATCAGCAGGGTCTTCTGGGTCAACGAGTACGCCATCTTCCTTCTCTCCCTCTCGCAAGCTCTCGCTAGGGCCACCGTTCTGAGTTGCCACCACTGGCAAACCCGCTGCTGCCGCTTCTAGGGGAGCGAGGCCAAAGGGTTCATAAAGCGCAGTTAGGGCAAACACCGAGCGGCGTTGACGCATAAACCGATAGGTTGCAGCCAGTGCCTCTTGGCTTGTATCCGACAAACCAAAGGCACTAATCTTGCCCCACAAGTCATTTTCCTGCACCACCTCGCGGATGGGGCATAAGACCGCTTGTTCGGCTAAGTCATCGTTAGCCTCCTTGTGCAGCGGATCGTCCAATCCCCCTGTCAGCAGCACTAGGTTAGCTCGTTCCTGAAGCGTTTGGCTCATGGCAAAGGCTTGCACCAATCCCAAAATGTTTTTCTTGGGAGCTAAGCGGCTAGATGCCACGATCGCAGGTAAATCCCGACGTGACTCAGAGATGTCCCGTGCCAATCGCTCTTGAATGAACTGGTAAGTTGCGTCCTCGTTTTGCGATCGCACATTGGCACCGAAAACGGAGAAATCTACGCCGGGTGGAATGACAGCAAAGCAGTTGTCATTGTTTACGTCCACTGCATTACGATAGGCCCGATGAGAGTATTGCTCAAAGCGTTCCTGTCGGGTACTGGTAATATTCACAGCCGAGCGATTCATGCTTAGGCGTTCGGCTAGGATGCGGTATCTGAAATGGAATTGCTCGTCTATTTCGGGCAAATTCTCTGGAGTAACCTCCAGCTTGTCCATCTTTTGCGCCCCTAGAGAATGAGCCGTAAAGGTACAAGGTACGCCTGTCTCATCCTCAATTAAAACGCCGCTAATTCCCCCATCAGCGTAGTGGCTGGTCATGGCGTCTGGAAAGCCACCCTGCTCTCGATAAAATTTCAGGATGTTGGGCACCCAATCATTGACCAGATGAGGCCATAGCAATTCTTTACGCAAGAATTCTTTGGGGCCTGCTGGCAACCGAATAATTCGGACATTGTCTATACCAGGATAAGAGTCAAACGTTTCGGCAAATTCTGGCCATTCCGGGTCAATGATTTGGCGGGTAAGAATATCAATTTTGTGACCCTTTTGAGCCATTGCTATGGCGAGTTGCTTGACGTAGATGAGCTGACCCCCGAAATCCGGATGTTCCGTGATGTGACTATCAGCTGAATCGAAGTTGCCCTGAGGGTTAAGAAATCCGATGTGCATGGCAGGCTCCAAGACGCCTTTATTTATATCAAGTAGCCTACTGCCTAGAACAGCAATTCAGTAATAATCTGAAGATGGATTTATGAATATAGTTGATTGATTTTAGGATATCGATTTAAGCTGTATTCCTATCGGTATAGTTTTTTAACTTTTCAATTATCCTAGGACATAAACAGCTAAAGAAAATCCGAATCTAGATGCCTCTCAATAAGGGAATAAACTTTGAATCGCTTCAAGGCAGGCGTCATGGCGATTCGCCGCCACCGTGCATGAAAATCGCTCTCTCCTAAATTCTGAATTCTGAATTCTGACTCCTATTTTCATAGAAGTTCACTTAAACTATTGGTATTTACTAATTACTTAAGAACGGGGATAAAAATTACAGGATTTCAGAAACTGAGCTGGAATCTCCGGACGCGCTCCCCAGTGGAGATGAACATAAGAGGCGTGTAGTTGATGCATTTGCCAGCCTTCATGGGATATCTTGCCCTTGTCATATCCTTGTATCTCAAACAAGGGTTTTTCAGGCATCGCTGTTTGCTGGGAGTGATGAAACTCATGTCCCCAAACGATTGTTCCTGCTGGTAGTAGTGGACTGTTGTGCAAAGCTGTTGCCTGCCGATATCCTACAGTGAGGCGCTTCCCCATCACTGTTGTTGTCGGCAATACTCCCACCATCGGCCAAGACTGCTCCTCGAAGTCGGTAATCTGCTCACCTAAATACATCAGCCCACCACACTCAGCATAAGTGGGTATTCCTGTCAAGACAGTCTGTCGCACTGCCTCACGGGCACTAGTATTTTCCGCGAGTTGTTGGGCAAAGACTTCAGGAAAACCACCGCCAAAGTACAAGCCTTTGACATCTTCAGGTAATGATGTATCACTAAGGGGACTCCAGGGAATTAATTGTGCACCTAGTTCTTGCAAGATATCCAGATTGTCTTGGTAGTAGAAGCTAAAAGCGCGATCGCGAGCAATTGCGATCCGAATAGGGGTTGCAGGTTGCAGGTTGTCCTCAAAACGTGGGCTACGCCCCGCTGCGCTAACAATTTGCAACTTGTTAACCTTCAACTCTTCTTTTCCAACTTTCAACTCTTTCTCAAGGCGTTCCCAGTCAAAGCAACTCTCTCCCAAATGGGCAAGTCGGTCAATCAAAGTATGCAACTCAGAGAGTTCGTCTGTGGGGACTAAACCAAGATGGCGATCGGGAATCTTGATATTATCCTGACGCCGCAGTACTCCTAAAACTGGCAGGTTCAAGGGTTCAAGTGCGTCTTTGAGAAGTTCGAGGTGGCGATCGCTTCCGACTCGGTTAAGTACTACACCCGCTAGCTGAATTCTGGGGTCAAAGGTTTTGTAGCCATGTGCGATCGCAGCGATTGAACGAGATAGCTTGCTGCAATCTAATACTAATAACACGGGCAATTGCAACAGCCGTGCCACATGAGCCGTACTTGCGAAATCCTCTCGCCCAGATGCCCCATCAAACAATCCCATCACCCCTTCTACCAGGGTATAATCTACCCCCTGAAGATGACGCGCAAAACAGTCCTGAACATACCGTTCAGATGTCAGCACCGGGTCTAAATTCCGACAAGGACGACCCGTTACCTGTTGATGAAACATCGGATCGATGTAATCCGGGCCGATTTTGAAGGATTGAACTTTGCGATTTTGCCGAGATAAAGACGACAGTAGGGCGAGTGTGACTGTTGTCTTACCCACCCCACTGCGTTCACCAGCGATAACTAAAGCCATTAAAGAGTTGAAGGTTGCAGGTTAACAGATTGAAAGTTGTTAGCGCAGCGGGGCGTAGCCCACGTTTTGAGGATAACCTGCAACCTGTAACCCAATCAAACCTAGCCTTCGGCAACGGCTTCGCCGAACAACCTTCTAACCTGGTAGAGACGTTCCGCCGGAACATCTCTACAAACTTTTAAGCTTCAACCTTCAACTTTAAAATCTCGGCCGTAACCGCCATACTTTCTTCATAGAGCATTTCACGACCCCAGCGTTGTAGTTGCTGACTCAGCAACTGTTCGGTTTTTTGGTCAAACAAAGGCGTGACTTGCTGGATGCGGCAAGATTGGGCACCACCACCCGCTTCCATCCGCATACAACCCGTTGTTTCTGAACACAACACAGTACAGCAGTCTGCCTGCTGGTTAGTCGAACCCAAGCGCAAGCTGATCAAGTCTCCTGGAATTTCTCCCACGTCAGCGACGGGAATTGCTGCCAACTCCGCTTCCACATGGTGCTGGTCTGGTGTGACAAATTTAATGCGCTTGAGGTCATAATCCCCGCCCTCTCTTTCAACAGAGACGGGATGCCACTTGAGTCGAGAAGCGAGCCATCCCAGGAACATCAGTGCCTGAGACGAATTACCTTTCTCGTAATCGATCGTTACCCTGTCAACTTCTTTAAGCGCCGCCCGACGTTCTGGGGGATCGAACGCTTCAGCTGTCAACTCTTGCCACGGTGCCAAGCGTCGCCAGTTGAGGTCAGCCATTCCAGTCCCCTGATCGATCAGGCTATACATCTGTGGCAGTTCTAGCTCTACATCGGTGAAGGAACTAGAATCAACAATAATGCTATTGCTTTGAGCGGCTAGTCGCTTGAACAGACCATATTCAGGGTCTGGCGTTCCCTTCCACCACACAAACTTCGGCAGTTCGCCAATCATTAGTTCTGAAATGATTCCGCCGATGCGTTCCAAGGCGGCAGCAGTACCAGTGAGTGTGATGTATTCGCAGCAGACGAGCGTACTTTGACCGTGCTTGTGAATCGGGCAAGAGGCAGACACTTGAACAGTAACGCCTTGATCGTCACCGGCGATCGGACAAAGAGCGATAATGCGACAAGGATTGGAAGCAGCGATCGCATCGGCAATTCCAAAGCCTTCTAAATCAGGAGAATACTGTAGCCGTTTTATTCCCTCTGAATTGCTTGTCGCTCCCTTCTTGAATTTTTCGCTATACTCCTCGCGGAGTTTGGCTTTAGTCGTGTCGTCTGCCTGGCCTGTTCTCGGCAGCCCATAAACTTTCTGTGCCGCCTTAAGGGCTGCGAACATCCGTGGACCGACAATTCCATCAATCGGCCCGGTGTAATACCCCAGTGCAGCTAATAGCTGCTGAGTTTCTGCCGGTTCATAGACAACTAAAGTGAACGTTGTTGCCCGTATGGCAGTGGGAAAATCGCCATTCTCCCCTGATATGCCATAACTTTGCCAAATTTGCCGAAGTTCCGCCTCAATGTCACTTAATGAAACATCTTTCGGCGGTTGAATTGAAACAATTGGAGGAGATTGAATTGCCATATCAGTTATTTATGGTTAGTTGTTGATTTTTTAGCTGTTGCCATTATTTATTAGTTGTTAGTTGTTGATTGTTCCCTATTTAACGGCTCCTCATCTGGAAATAGCTGGGGAGCGGGGGAACTGGGGAGTGGGGGAGCGGGGAAGAAAGATTTTGGTCGCAACGTTCCTGATCTAGCGTTCATGGGCGTCTAACAACCTACACTCGCCGCCAACGGCGTCCATCGCGATTAATTAGTTGTTCCGCTTCCGCTGGCTCCCAAGTACCCGCTTCGTACTGGGGAATCGATGCCGGATCGGCTGGAGCCTCCCATGCGGCTAGTGCTGGTGTTACTACCCGCCACGCTTCTTCCACTTCATCAGCGCGGGTAAACAGGGTTTGGTCACCCAACATACAGTCGAGAAGTAGCCGATTATAAGCATCAGTCGTTGCCATCCCAAACGAGGAACCGTAGCTAAAGTCCATATTTACGGTGCGTGTACGCAATTCGGGACCCGGCATTTTCGCTTCAAACCGCAGGGAAATGCCTTCATTCGGTTGAATACGCATTGTTAATATGTTGGGGCTGGTTTGCTGGGCAGCCGATTGGAAAATTAATAAGGGAACCTCGCGAAACTGAATGGCAATCTCACTCACCTTTTTCGGCAGTCGCTTGCCCGTGCGTAGGTAGAAGGGCACACCTTTCCAGCGCCAATTATCGATCATCAACTTCAGCGCCACATAAGTTGCTGTTGTTGAGTTGGGATTCACTCCCGATTCCTCTCGGTACCCAGGCACCCGCTTGCCTTTCATCCAACCCGCTGAATACTGACCCCGAATCGCTGAATTCTCCAGATTATTAATATCTGCCAGGTGAGTGGCTTGAAGGACTTTTACCTTTTCTGTACGAATACTATCAGCGTCTAAGGAGTTGGGCGGCTCCATAGCCGTGAGACAAAATAGCTGCATCAAATGGTTCTGCACCATATCCCGCAGCGCCCCGGAGGTTTCATAGTAACCCGCTCTATCCTCAACCCCTACCGTTTCTGCCACTGTAATCTGGATGTGGTCAACATACTGACGATTCCACAGTGGCTCAAAGATGGCGTTGGCAAAGCGGAAAACCAACAAATTTTGAACGGTTTCTTTGCCTAGATAGTGATCAATGCGGTAAACCTGCTCTTCTCTACAGACTTTTTGCACCACTCGGTTGAGGGACTGAGCCGAACTCAAATCTGTACCGAAGGGTTTTTCAATCACCAAACGCTGCTTCACGGGGTCAGTCAGCATTCCTGCTGCCCCTAGCTGTCGAATTGATTCTGGGAAAAACTTGGGAGAAACAGATAGGTAGAATACTCGGTTCCCCCGTGTCCCCCGCTTACCATCTAATTCTCCTAAGAAGGCTTTGAGCTTTTGATAGCTTTCTGGGTTATCAATGTCACCGGAGCAGTAGTACAAGCCTTGAGCAAAGTCTTCCCACATTTCCTCAGAGCCAATGCCGTCGGAAAATTGCTCAATGCCTTCCCGCATTTGTTCTCGGAAGTAATCATGACTCCAGTCTCGACGGGCAACACCGACGATGGTCATTTCGGCGGGGAGTCGTCGTTCCCGTTTGAGCTGGTAAATGGCGGGTACGAGTTTGCGTTGAGTGAGGTCTCCAGACGCCCCAAAAATGACCATAATCAAGGGTTCGGGCGTCCGCTCTTGTTGCAATCCGACACGTAGAGGATTTTCTAGTAGAGTCACCATAGAAAGGATGAACAATATTCAGGATGAAGGACGAGAGATGAAGAATCTAAGGATGAAGGATGAAACGTTACTTAATTCATCCTTCACACTTCAGGAGTGTTTTACACTGCTGCCAAATGTTTGACTTTGTCTTCTAGAGATGAAATTAAGGACTCAAAGGGCTTGATAAATTTGTCAATTCCGTCCTGAAGAAGTTCGTCCATCACTTCATCGAGATTGATGTCGATGTCTGGGTCTTTGAGACTTTCAATTAAATGGTAGGCTTTTTCAACGTCTGTCTCAATCCGATTGGCAGGGTGGCAATGATCGGCACAAGCTTCGATGGTGTTAGGCGGTAAGGTGTTGACGGTATCGGGCCCAACCAACTCATCAACGTACATAACGTCGCTGTATTCGGGGTTCTTGGTGCCGGTGCTAGCCCACAGGAGTCGCTGGACTTTAGCACCTTTTTCTGCTAATGCTTTCCAGCGATCGCTTTCGATAATTTCCTTGTATTTCTGGTAAGCGATTTTGGCATTAGCGATCGCAACTTTACCCTTAACCGCTTTTAACACGACTTCTTTCTCGATCCGATCAACACCTTGAGCCAGTTTTTGGTCAATGCGATCGTCAATATTGCTATCAATCCGGCTCAGAAAGAAGCTCGCCACTGAAGCAATCTTACTGATATCTTTGCCCTCAGCAGCCCGCTTTTCCAAGCCCCGAATGTAAGACCAAGCGGTTTCTACGTAACTATCAACCGAGAACAGTAGGGTAACGTTAACGTTAATCCCTTCGCTAATCACTTGCTCAACAGCTGGCAGTCCCTCCTTTGTTCCGGGAATCTTGATCATCACGTTTTCCCGACCAATCTGGCTGTAATAGCGTCGGGCTTCTTCAATGGTTTTTTGGGTATCTAAAGCGATGTTTGGCGGTACTTCAATACTGACGTAACCGTCAAGACCATTGCTTGACTCATAAACCGGTTTGAAGATATCGCAGGCATGGCGGATGTCATCAAATATCAAGGATTCATAAATCTCTTGAACCGATTTGCCATCGCGAATACCTGCTTCGATATCAGCGTCATAGATAGCATTGCCTATGATCGCTTTTTCAAAAATGGCGGGGTTCGAGGTAATTCCCACAATACCCCGTTCCTCAAGCATCTGCTTAAGTTCGCCGGACTCAACAAGGGTACGGCTCAGATTATCCATCCAGATACTCTGTCCGTACTGCTGTTCAATTTGAAAAATGGGATTTTTAGCTGTCATTCCTTAACTCCTAATGATTGCGATTTACAAAATTTTGAAGGTTAACCGGACACCGAGTTGTAGGGTAAAACACTCAAGGGAAGGAGACATTGGAACTTATTAACGTTCCAGTTTAAACTCCATCCACCTTGCTCACGAGCGAGCTATTGCAGTTTCTTCATGGTCTCGCGCCCGTTCTTGAATAAAGGATTCAACTAGGGCTACATCCTCTTTACTACCGATAATCAACGGGGTACGAGTATGCAGCGCCTTGGGCACAACATCCAAAAGTTCCTGGGTTCCCGTACTTGCCCTACCCCCCGCTTGCTCTATCAAAAAGGCAAGGGGAGCAGTTTCATAAAGCAGACGCAACTTTCCTTCCGGCTTTTTCAACGTACCGGGATATAAGAAGACGCCTCCCTGAGATAAAATTCGGTGAAAATCCCCAACTAACGCTCCACTATAGCGAGCCGTATACCCCTCATGGCGATGCACATAGCGAATGTAGTCCCGGATTGATTCGTCCCACTGCCAGAAGTTTCCTTCATTCACGCTATAAATCGGCCCGTGGTCTGGTACCTTAATGTTTTCATTGCTAAGGATAAACTCACCCAAGCTAGGGTCAAGGGTGAACGAGTGGACACCTGTACCAATGGAATACACCAGCATCGTACTCGGACCATAGAGAATATAGCCAGCAGCGATTTGTTTCCGTCCGTTTTGTAACAGATCGCGGGCCTCGCCGTCGATATCGTCTCCTTCTTGCCTGCGAATCGAAAAAATCGCACCGATATTTAAGTTGATGTCTATATTTGAGGAGCCATCAATCGGGTCATACAGCAGAGTGTAGCGTCCAATAGGGCAGTTCTCTGGAATGTAGTAGGGTTTTTCCATTTCCTCGGACGCCAAGCGACAGACGAGTCCGCTTTGCTTAAATACCGAGATAAAGACATCATTGGCGTAGGCATCCATCTTTTTCACGGATTCCCCCTGCACATTGACATCCCCCGTAACACCCAACACTCCTTCCACTAAGCCAGCGCGGCTTAGGCGTCGAGCAATCAGCTTGGCTGCTAAGGCAATGCGAGTCATCAGCGCACTGAGATCTTGAGCCTCTGCCGAGAAACTCTGAAGTTGCTGTAAAACGTGACGGGATAGTGTTGTACAATCACGATCCAGCGTAGGTTCCTGCACTAGAGGCCGATCTGCATCTGCCATAATTTTCTTTCCTCCTCCCTATCGAGTAACGCACTCTTGCTGGAGGCAGTTCCTTGAGCAACCGCCTCAAAAAAGCTGAATGTGCAATTCTCTTTACTTTCTATCTTAGGGAGGCATTTCCGCTGCGTCTTCTAACTTTAGACGAACTACAGAATTAAAGCGTTTGAGCTAACGCTATTAGGCAAAAATTCTTACGAGATTGTCCCACAAACACCTTGTTTGTTGCCAAGAGAACGTACTACTTCGCTTTCCAATACTCTCCTAGCTACTCCTTAGGGAGCTAAATTTTGCTGGCTTTATGCCTAGAATTTTGGCATCACTCTTGTAATCGAACTTGAATTTTCTGTGATTTGGAGTTGTGGAAACTTTCCTAAAAATTATTATTTACTCAAGGAATAATCTTGAGGATTATCCGCATTATAGGAGTTTTCATGGGTCTTCTACACTTATGTATCTCTGAAGCTAAAAATGGAAATTATAAAATTTAGCTTTATTATTTATTTTTTCTTAGTTAAGTTAAGGTGTAATGTTAGCAAGCTTTTTGATGTTGAGTATCGCCGATTTATTAGAACCAAAAAGACGGGTCGGGTCAGGGATAGCGGTGGACGGAATTCTTCCCCCAGTGAAAAGTGAGAAGCATTCAGACCCATTTTTAATTTTTTGTAGAAATCTTTACACCATCTTCCTTGCCGAAAGGACTACTCCTAAGGTCACAATAGCGTGGACGAGGCATTGTTTACGTTGAGAAGGAGCTATGGGAGAACACAAACGCATTGGAATTCTCACTAGCGGTGGAGACTGTGCTGGGTTAAACGCGGTGATTCGAGCTGTAACGCTCCGAGCTGTGGGCAGTTACAACTGGGAGGTGCTGGGCCTGTCCCGAGCGACGCAGGGTTTGATGAACCATCCTCCGCAAGTGATTCCGCTTGATCTGGAGAAGGTGGATAAAATCCTGACTATGGGTGGCACAATACTGGGCACAACAAATAAGGGCAATCCGTTTGCGTTTTCCATGCCAGATGGAACGATACGCGATCGCTCGGAAGATATCATTGCTGGTTATCATCAGTTGGGTCTTGATGCCCTAATCGGTATTGGGGGAGATGGCAGTTTGGCAATCTTGCGTAAGATTGCCCTGCAAGGCAATCTCAACTTTGTCGCTATTCCCAAAACAATTGATAACGATGTTGGCATCACGGAGCGATCGATCGGATTTGATACGGCCGTAAATATTGCCACTGAAGCCCTCGATCGCTTACACTTTACAGCCGCTAGCCACGACCGGGTCATGATTCTAGAAGTCATGGGCCGAGATGCCGGTCATATTGCCATTTCTGCCGGAATTGCAGGGGGGGCCGATGTCATCTTGATTCCGGAGATTTCTTATACCCTTGAAAATGTTTGTCGAAAAATTAAGGAGCGTCAAGAGCAAGGTCAGCACTTCTGTGTGGTGATTGTGTCAGAGGCAGTGTGTACAGAAGCCGGTGAAGTGGTTCAATGGAGCGATCGCTCAGGCGAATGTCGATTGGGTGGGATTGGTCAGTACTTATCTGACCGCATTTCTGCGGGCACAGGAGCTGAAACCCGCGTTACCGTTTTAGGGCATACACAGCGCGGCGGTATTCCTTCCCCTCTTGATCGCTTAATTGCTTCTGCTTTCGGTGTTGCGGCTGTTGATCTGATTGCCAACGAACAATATGACCAGATGGTGACTTGGCAAAACCGTCAAGTGATGAGCGTACCGATTGCTGAAGCGATTGGTCAATATCAAGCGGTAGATCCCAAGGGCACGCTGGTTAAAACTGCTAGGGGCTTAGGGATTTGTCTAGGAGATTAGACCTGTTTCCTTGATTTCCAGCAATAATTGACGAGTGAATGAACATATCACTCGTCACATTTTGTCCTTTCTCGGCTAAACTGGTTAAGGGAATAATCGACTAAGTCGGATTACTGTCTAAGCAGCCCTTTGCTTATATCTACTTCGTAGATAAAGCTGTAGTGAACCGAGAGAAGCTAGGTCTAAACCTAGGAGTTGCGCCTTGCAAAACTGCGATTATTGTCTTCGCGGGGTCGGGCTTTATTAACTCGGAGCTGACGACCCATCCACTCAGCACCATCTAATTCAGAAATGGCACTGTCCTCTTGGGCATCATCTGACATTTCAACAAAGGCAAAACCGCGCATCCGACCTGTTTCGCGGTCTGTGGGCAGCACCACTCGTTTCACAGTGCCGTAATCGGCAAAGACTGCTCTCAAGTCTTCTTCTGTGGCTTGGTAAGACAGGTTTCCGACGTAAAGTGTCATGTCGATCGATACAGCTGAACGGGAACTGAAGTTCAGAGTCTCAGACTTAAGATATGAGCAGTAGTAAGATGCTCAAACTCTTGCCTGGTTTAACCGATGGTCAATTTTCCCAAACCCGCAACCACTGGAGCGATCGCTAGACCCAAAAAACTTAACCAAAGGTAGAACTGAACTTATACTTTGGTTTTATCATAGCTCACTGATTTGCTGGGCAATAGTTATCTATCTCACATTTGCGCCAATCCAAAAGTGCATGGGGTCTGCTGAACGATAGCAGACCCCATTGTTTAAGACGGATACAGATAAATTAGGTCTTATTCAATCGAAATGGATTGAGGGCCGCTACTTCTCCCATTTTCACTACCAGCCGTAGTGGAGGTATAGGCGGTAGAGCCAGTTTGCTCATTAAGCCAACTTTTAACCGGGTCATCTGAGAGATTGAGTCGAAATACCCCAGAGAAAAATCCGCCCAAAAAGGCAACAGGCTGCTGCATGAATTCTTTAGCGAGGGGTGTTAGTTCATCCAAAAACATATCGGTGTCTCCTTGTGCTACTGATGCAATAACGAGTGATTCCTCTGGCATCCTAGCGTGGGTTGTGAGAGAGCAACATCCTTGATAGAACTGCTCTCCCTGATCTATACAGATTTTTGTTCTGGGAACAGGCACTTATCCGAGTCACAACCTGTTGGCCCAGCTTCTCCAAATTCTCCTAAATCGTAACGACTGAGCGCTAGATGGAAATTATCGGTTTGGCGTCGCGTTTCCACTTGTTGCATTAGTTGCTCGTACTGATGGCGATCGATCGGTTCAAACGGCAAGCGCGGGAAGGTTTGATGATCGTCAAAACGTGCTAACAGGGCGGCGGAAATGTAGCCTTTATCGTCTCGGATCGCTTCATAAATCCGAGTTCCTAAAACTTCGACTTCCGAATCCCGCAACTCAATGGTGGCACTGGTGTTGTGCCTGGTGTAATAGGTTTGGACTTGCATGTAGAAGTCAAATTGAGCGATCGCGCTAAATTGGCTGATATCAATTTCATCAGCCCCTGGTAAATCCGCCCAAGGGACAGCAACGGGAATTTCTACCAGCCATTCGGTGCATCGGGGATCAAATGGGTCATTTAAGAGGTTTCCTTGTTCGTCTTTATCCGATTGAGAGGGAACCACGTTGT
>JBFLZA010000126.1:0-16118 GCA_040756535.1 Cyanobacteriota bacterium | reverse complement strand
AGGGATTGAGATTGAATATACCTTTGAAACCTGGGGACAACAAATTGCTGATTTTTGTCGGGAAGTTGTGGAGAGTCCCGTTTTTTTGGTTGGGAATTCTATTGGCTGTATCGTTGCTATGCAAGCGGCGGTGGATCATCCCGATATTGCCTTAGGGGTGGCAATGCTGAACTGTTCCCTACGCCTTCTGCACGATCGCAAACGCGCTAAACTCCCTTGGTATCGGCGTATGGGGGCACCAGCAGTTCAATGGTTACTCGGTATTAAGTGGGTTGGTGCACTGTTTTTTGGTCAACTTGCTAAACCGAAGGTCGTGCGTAAAATTCTTTTACAAGCCTATCGGCATCCAGAAGCGGTTACTGACGAACTGGTGGATATGCTGATGGCACCTGCTGCTGACATTGGCGCAGTTGATGTTTTTGTCGCGTTCACCCGCTATTCTCAAGGGCCACTTTCGGAAGACCTCCTCCCCCTGTTGCCCTGTCCTGCGATATTCTTGTGGGGAACAGAAGACCCTTGGGAACCGATTGAGCTGGGACGAGAGTTCGCGAACTATCCTCAGGTTGAGAAGTTTATTCCGTTGGAAGGCTTAGGTCATTGTCCCCAAGATGAAGCACCAGAAATCGTGAACCCACTCTTGTGGGATTGGATCAGTAAGAAGACTCAAGGATAAAGTTAAGGGATTGGAGACAGGATTCTTCCCCCTCTCTAATCCCCAGTCCCTATCGGGGTTAATCCAGTGTGAGATTTTTAGGCAGCTTTTGGAACAGACTAAGCAAGGTTTAAAAATTAGAAAACGTCTGATCTGAAGACCCTTCATTTTGGAACCAGTCATGGCCCAACTGAATTGTGACATCTGACGCAAGACTGCCAGTGCTTTCAACTCGTACCTCCCCCAATCCTAAATAACGACGGATGGCAGAGGCACTGTCCTTGTCTCCTTGTTGCGCGACAATGCGAGTTACTCGCAACGGTTCTGTCCAAGAATTGTCAATGGAAGAGTTTCGGTAACCTGCCTCTCGGAGAGTTCTGATTAAAGATTGAACGGCTTCTGAATTTCCTGTACTATCTTGAATCACAATTCTCACATAAGCTGGGTCAACTTGATCAGAATCGCCATAGCCTTGATCAAAGTACCTAGCCATCATCTGCTGAATACGGCGTTCGTCCGGTAACCAGTAACTGATATCACGTCGGCCATCTCCATTAAAGTAACCGGGCACCATCAGCATTTGTACGTTAGATCGATTGGTCTGAACACCAAAACCCGCTAGGGCGACCAGTTCTTCTACAGTCAAATTGGTGTCGATGTGAGACTGGATAACTGAAAGAATTTTCGGCATTCGTGCCAAAGTTGTAGGATTGAGCGCCTGTTCTATCAGTGCCCTCATCACCATTTGCTGCCGCTGTACCCGACCAATATCGCCATTCTTGTCATAGCGAAATCGCAGAAGCTGTAGCGTTTTCTCCCCATCTAAGTGCTGTTTGCCTTGCTTCAGGTTGATGTAAAGGTGTTGAGAGTCATCTTGATACTTCATATCAGTAGGAACATATACGGTGACGCCCCCTAAAGCATCCACAAGCTCTTTGACCCCTTGCACATTGACTCGAATATAGCGATCGATACCAACACCATCTAGGAGCTCACTCACCGCCTTCGCCGTCAGTGCTGGTCCTCCCTCAACATTGGCAGCATTGATTTTAGTGAGACCATGCCCTTCTATGTATGTGCGAGTATCACGAGGAATGGAGAGAACTGCTAATTTTTTGGCTTCTGGGTCAAACCGCAGCAGCAGCATTGTATCAGTAGGCCCTTCAAAGGAGTTGATTAACTCGTAGGCAGGCTGTTGTGTCTCTCCTGTAGGGAGATCAGAGGCAAGAACTTTGGTTCCTAAAACTAAAATATTGACAGGTCGAGTCAACTCTGGTAAACGCAGATTACCAGTAGCAATGCTTCCCCCCTTGGTAAACATCGCTTGCTCATCAGGACGGAGACGGCTTTGTAGGAAAGGTGTACTGGAGAGGGATACCGCTACTAGGGCACCAGCTGTTGCTGACAACATAGCCACACCGGTAAAGCCTAACCACAGCCAGAACCAATGCCCCGACTTTACCTTAACAGGCTTTTTCCGAACAGAGCGATCGCTGTTTGCCCCTGAAAAGGGCTGTTCATAAATTTTTCGAGCTGCCACTTAGCTTCCTCACACACGCACAATAGGGATGGCAATTTAGTTCATGAGAGAACTCACTGACGCAATAATGCTTAACCCTGATTTTGATATGAAGTGTTACACAAGAACACTCATAGCAGTTTTTCTGACAGTTTGCTGCCAAACCGGGTAAATTCTCCAGGGGTTTGTGCAATCTGCCAAGAGACATAATTAAACACTGCCTCACTCCTTGGCGGCAAGACCAAAATATTTAAATCTTGAATATGCTTCAATGCAGGGAAGCTTAAAGCGCCTACGGCGCGGGAAAAGGGGAAAGGGGAAAGGCAAAAGGCAAAAGGCAAAAGGTACTGCTAGGAGATTTTAACTTCCACCAAAACCCTTTCCCCCTTAACCCTTCCCTTATCGAGAGTTCGCGAGGCAATTCCTCCCCGACTTAATGCTGAATAGGGTTCATCCTCGCTCACCAAATGTTGATGTTTCTCAAGGCAGTACTCGGAGGCTTTCACAATAAATGCTTGCGCCCGATTCCCTCAGCGATGCGGCTAATCCAAGGGAGACGCGGTTGCTTGCGTTGCCACACACGTACCATTAAGCCAATACTGACTAGAAAATAGCCAGAGGTTAGCAGAGTATTCATGAAGAGTAGGCGCAGCGTCCAGAACTCTGAGGGCTGCGCCCCTGCTCCTGCCGATAATAACAGGTAACCGAGCAGCCAACCGAATGCTAAGGTAACCGATAATCGGCTCACAGATTGCTGTTCTCGCGTTCCCTGACGGCGGTATAGCGTCCATAATGCAGGGAAAAAGCCAACAACTGGAACCAGATATATAAACAACTGCAAGCGCTGAAGCTCTTGGTTTGCTAAGGGGTCAGGCTCTCTCATTGCGGTTAGGGTTTCAGGGCTTAACTTCAGCCTCTTGTACTTTGATTGACAAATGGCGACCACTTCTACCGTAGCGCTAGCAACACCCTCTAGCAGTTCTCAATTGAGTGAAATACACAATTATTTTTAGGGGCACCCAAGCCTGACGCCCTACTGTATTCTATGCAAACGAGAACTGCTAGTGTTGCTCAGCAGTATGCCAAAGGCTGAGAACAAAACCACAAATTAGCTCATGCCTAAAGTATTCCAGGTCTGCGGGCCAACAACTCCATCTGCCTCTAGACCATTAGCCTTCTGAAACGCTCTGACTGACGCTTTTGTCCCTAAACCAAAGACGCCATCTATGTCTCCTGGGTTAAATCCTTTGTCTTTCAAACGTTGCTGAAGTTGCTTGACAAGGGGGCCGCTTGAGCCTTCTTGTAAGAGTTGCAATGGCTCTGATCCGCCTGTTTCCTTAAGCAAATCGGGCCCGTAGATTACCGTCGAGTAAAAGACGTAACGGTTATTTAATTGGTAACGGCGGTCTTTTTTAATCAGGCTCATAAATTCCCGATGCCCCTGACGTGTACGTCCGACCAAGCAACCCGCACTGGCATAGTAGACATTATTAGCAGGCAAGTCGTAACCCCAGTGCTGATTAATCCCAAAGAATCCTGTATCTAGTTTGTCGCCAACACGTTGGAAATCTTGGTTGAAGTCTCGATGTACAGTAACCTGTCCACCTGTCTGTACAAGCGCTTCATGGCGGTCACCTGAGCTTCCGTGAAGTCCTACCTGCCAAGCTTTATATTGACCAAACTTGATTCTGGCTGCTCCTTTTGTCGGGTCCATCGGGCGGTAGGTGTAACGGAAACCTGGTTCGGTTGTGGCTTCCCAGTTACCGATGATCGCAGGAACACCATCGACAATTTGGAATACTACCCGGCGGTCATTGAAATAGTTGGGTCGGTCTTGGTTAAGTGTGCCGTCGGCATTCATCCCTTCAATATAGACAATGTTGTACTCTCTAATGCCCTGAAAAATCTCGTACTTCTTCAGTTGCATGTACTTGACAATACGACTGGCCAAGTCGTTACCTAGCTTAAGGGGAGGGGCTGGTAAATCCTCTGGCTTTGTTTCTATTAACTTTTCAGCCGTGATGGGGCCGAGTACTTCAGGTTCATTAATCTTCATAAGGGTTTGGAATTTCTTCAGGGCGGCTGCAGAAATCGAACCAAACTTGCCGTCTGATGGGGGTTCCAAAAGTCCTAAACCGATTAGCAGAACCTGGATCTGGGTTGCCAGTTCTTTATCAGAGGCAATCCCTTCCGTGTTGTATCTCAGGTCTTTTCCAATAAAGTCTTGTAGCTTCATGATGTTATTGTTGCGGTGGAGTTATGGCGAGAGATGACTTCAATCCTTGGATAGTTTAATCCGGAACTCTTCGCGAGAAGAGCGATCGCTCACTTGAATCTTTTGTACCAAGCAAGCGCAACCTCTTCTCGGAGAGAGAGATTGCCATTAGCACTACCCTTTGGGCGATTAAACCCTTTGCTTTGCTTGCCTTATGCCGTTAGGTTCCGCTTACGGGGTAGCATATGCGGTTAGCCGCGCAGCGTTAGCAACGTTAGCAACGTCGGAACGAGCGCAAGCGTCAGTTTTAGACTTTAGCGTACTACCCCTACAAACTTGGTCAATAATGGGGATTTTTTTACAAATCTGCCTATAAGGGATATCCAGAAAATAAATTACCTAGAAAGGGCGGGTTTTGTATATGGGTTATCTATTCGGCCAGAATTAACTGCTTAAACCCGCCCCTAAACCTATCGCTCTAGCTCTTGACGCTTTTTATTCTGATTCAACTATGTTGTGAATTTCTGAGCGAAAGCGTAGATTGATTTTGTGGCTGTCCTGAAATTCTCCTTTAGAAAGGTGTAGGATACGCTGTTCCCACCACTCCTTAGATCTGATTTCACTGTCAAAAAATTCAGGCATAATCTCATAGGAACTCATTACTCTAAGAGCCGTATATAAGATCAGCCGCTCTGCCTTAAAATCCTCTGCATGTGTGGTTGCCCAGTGATCGATTAGGTTGGCATCCCACACACCAATAAATTCAGGGCGCTTGAGAGGGTAAACTAGACTTACTCCAATGCGGTGAGAAGATACTCTTGTGGGTGAGTAGACCTTTTCTCTTGTAGTATTAGATGGATCTTTTTGTCGTTCAGTCCTTTTGAGATGTCTCTCTAGATCAACAATATTGTCTAGGGTCAGTAGTAGCGATCGCTCCTTGAGTAGCTCACAGTTAAATCGCCAGGTACTGACCGCACCTGGAGTATTTCTCTCCATCTGTAGCAGGATGCATCCTTGTCCAGAACGGCGGCGAAGAATTATCGGTTTAGGTGCTTGTTCTTTCTTTTTTTCTAGTAAAGCTTCGATCCATTCTTTGAGGATGTGAGTCCATTGTTCTAGAAAGTTCCGTTTGGTAGGAGTTATTGTCTTCATTAGTGAAATCCAGATTTTGAAGGGTCTTCATCAGAATTTTTCTGCATGGCAAAAAAATGCTTCATGCATCAAGTAGGTAAAGTTAATCGCCAGTACCTATTTTGAGGATTTATTCTTAGTACTAATCCTTGAACTTGGAGCAAATTGGATGTGAGAAGGAGGGTGCGGCATCTGTAGAGTTAGATTTTGCACCCTAATTTATTGGTCTGAAGAGTTAGACTTAGAAAACAAAGAATTGCGAAGAAACTCTAGCAAGAATTAGTAGTTTTGACCTGTATGATTTCTTCTAAACACATGCTTATACAGTAGGAGCAACACCTCTACGCGGAAGAAAATTCTGTAATTTCGGCGTAGCTATGATTTTTTTTACTCCTACATTAATCTCAATCCTTGTTTTTCTATCTAGTTAAGAACTACTAATTCAATTCGCAATTGCTTAGTTTTCCAATCCTAAAGCACTTGTCAAATCCAAACGCGATCGCGCTCTAATCAATCTCAAAGAAGCGACCTAATTATTCAAGATTAGCTTTGTTCACTTTTAGAGGTATCAATTAGACCTCCAAGCAATCCTTTTGCAGTAGACGAAACCATTGTTTTGTCGATTTCAATGCCCAGCCCTAATCCAATCAACGTCAAACTGGTGATTAAAAGAATTGAAGGGGGTGACTTTGTGGCAAAAATAAAATCTTCTTTGCCATGAATGCGTTTATAGGAAGCATCAAAAGACTGAATTCCTAGAAATATGGCAACGATGAGCGCAAAAAGATATCCTCCTCCGACAACAGGTTGTTTTTCTTTTCCTTGTCGATTGGGACAATTGATCGGGCAATGATAATTTTCGTCAGTCGTTGTAGCGAAATAAAGAGAGTCTTGTTCAGGTTTTTCTCCGGTCACGTTTTAGCACCCTAATTCAGAAAAAAGTAGCAGTTTGGACTGTGGCGATCGCTTGAATAGTAGATGATCAGATCGCCAGTACTGGGAGTATTTGGAACGTACAGTATAGGCAGAGCGCATAGGACTGATAAGTAAAGCGCTCTGTTCCTACTCAAGAAAAATTCGCGATCGCTGACACCTGATGCCTAAGCTAGTGTACAGTTATGGCGAAAAAAGAATGTGCGATCGCGTTTAACTTGCTGCTGGTTCCGGTAGTAGCTGCCAAGCATCAACTTTGCTCACACCAATTCGCACAGGCACATTCAGATAGTTTTCCACCAAGTAATAATCTGTCTCGTAAAGCGCAAAAGTCCCATCAGGTCGTCTCAACCTGTATTGGTACTGAGGAATGTAGCGATCGCGCAATAATTGATCAATTAGCTGATTGTAGTCATCTTGACTGTCACGCCACAAATAGCGGTAATTAAAGCCAGTCCATTGATGGGGTTGAAGAATTCCCCGTTCTGGTTGCAATAGATCGTTCGTATGCAAACAAACATCATTCCACATGGAGGTAATCACGACGATCCGGCCTTCTTCGCGCTTTTCCTTAATGAAATCAGTAATGCGAAGGTAATCCGCGCCTAGAAAATAGGTTTCATTTTGAGGTTGTGGTGCTGTCATAGTGCTATGATTGCTAAGGATGGAAGTTGGAATTCTGTAAGGGCGATCGCAACCCGGCCAGGAAACGATCGCTCTTTTGCGTTTGAGTTTTTTAGCAGAGCTCGCTAATTCTGATGCACAGCGCCTGAGCGCATAAGCCGCGAAACGTGAAGGTGCTTCAATATGAAAGCTGTCTTCACTCAATGATAGATGGCACCCTGAAAGAAACAATTCATCCATTGTATGAGAATAAAACCCGATATTGAGTATCGCTGCTGACTTTGTCGCCGGAGGATTAGTCTGCTAATTCCATGGGTCGAAAGTCGTCATCAGGGAACTCTTGGCGAAGCCCGATTTTGGGCAGTACTGGATAAACCCTGGCTGAAGCTATCAGCACTACGTTGCTGATCTTCTCTATCGCGAATCTTGACCAGTTCGTCAGTTGTCCAAGGTTCACCATTATCTTTGCAAAGCACAACTCCCAACCCGATTAAATCGTCATTAGTAGCTCTTTGCCCTGCCACAATGGCTTGCAGGTTTTCCACCGGAACCTCACTCAACCGTGCTAACTCTTCCAAGTCCCAGTCACGGATTAAATCCGCAATGGTAGTGGTTCTTGTTTTAACTGCCAGGATTTCACCTTTATCCAGAAGACCGAAAAATGTTGTTAAGACATCTTCTAGTCCTTGGCTGTAGTCAAGGTCATTTTCCAGGCAGTAGTTTTTAAAGCGCTTGAGCAGCGCTTTCGGGATATGGCCTCTAAGTAACCCATATCTAGGGTCTGTCTTTTTATGAACCAATTTTCAGTGTCCTTTTTTAAGAGAAACGTAGGATTAACTATGTCTCCTTCTTCTTATTGTACATATTTGTCGCGACATAGCAATATCGTTAAATCGCTACTTACAAAAAAAGACTCCAGGGCAGGAGGTAGATGCCAGAAGGGAAAAAGACAGGACTTACGCCCAGATGCCATATATAGTAGGGGCACAATACTAAAGCCCCTACCAATAGGGATTTAGATGCTAATTTGCGTAAGCTCTGGAGTCGGAACAGTTAAAGCAAGAAGCTGACAAACTGGGTGTTTCAATGTCTGACTTAGTTTGCAAGTACATTTCTCGACTACCCAAGCCTAAGTAGTTTGGTCAACTACCTTCCTGGGGTTGCCCGCCTTATATCCCCTGTCTTTTCAAGCGTGGGAGATAGGGCGTTTCTATAACGCTGATCAACAATTGTTGGCAAATCCATCACTTGACCGTTATAGTTCGATGCCAGCAGTGTAATGTATTCTGCCATCGACCAAGAAAGCGGAGTCATGGATTTAGTGGGAGTTCCCGGAGTGTAGCCTGGAGGCGCGTTATTGTCCCAGACTTGTTCGGGAATCATGTAGGAACCATTGGCAAAAGTCCGCATTGTAGCGAGATAATTGTCAGCCTTCTCACCACTAGCAATAACGAAGTGACCCCGTTCCCCGGTAAAAATCGGCCACAAACGCCCAATACCGAATCCTCTGTAATCAGCACCTTTTGAGGTTTCACCATAACCATCGTGATTGTAGCGGAACCAGCCGTCGCCCTTGCCTGGAATCGTGTGTTTGATGGTCGAGTCAATGGCTTCAATTGAGGAGAGGATATAGGGGTCATTCCAAGGTTTTACCCCTAGACGCACCAGTTCTAAAAAGCTACTATCAACGATCGCACGTTCATCATGCAAGCCACCCCCGTTACGAATGAACAACAAGTGCCCATCGTTGGGATTGCCATTATCGTCAATCCGTTCATAATAGCTGCCATTGCCAATAGAACCGCTCGTCGTGAACGTCCAGGATTCCACCCGGCTTTGCCAGTCGTCGGCTGTGGCTAAATATTTAGCTTCACTCGTGGCATCACCGTTAACCCTGGCAATGTCAGCCGCACAAACCAAACCCGCAATTTCAGCCGCAATGGTACCGGGAGAGTAGCCTGAGTTTTCCTCCCAACGTTCTTGTGCCGTCATGGGCCCATGTTTTACAAGGTAATCTGCCGCAGGCTTGATGTGGTTGGTATAGGTTTCGGCATCGCTACGGCCCAACTTCCAAGCAAGGATAATCGGGAAGGCAGTTTCATCCATTTGAACACTATTCCAGTAAGGAGTACCATCCAAAAAGGCATTCTGGAGAAAATGACCATCAGGTTGTTGTAGGGTAGTCAACAACCAATTTAATGACTTAGAAGCGGTAGCCGTGTCACCCGCGACAATCAAGGCACTGGCAATTCTATACAAGTCGCGCGGCCAAGCGAGGTGATAGCCGCCTTGCATGGGAATGCCAAAGGGAGTGCAGATGGAGTAATTTGAGTTGCCCCAAGGATTGCCCAAACCTGCAACGATGGCACCTGTGGTTTTATCCGTCGCTGCCTTGATTGCCATGGCTGCAACGTAGTACTGTTGGTCAGCCTTACCGCCAAAGGTGTTAAGAGTGTTGGTATAGTTGTTCCATTCGGCGTTGTAGGTAGACAGCAGGGTGGAGAAATTATCGCCCAAGGTTGCTGCTGCAACGGCTTCAGCGTCGGTATCGCTATTGCCAAAGCCAAGGACTAAGTTGAAGGTAACTGATTTTTCATTGGCATAAGGACTCAAATCAAACATCGCCATCTGGGCAATGTTCCCGTTTTTAGCTGATTCATACGTCCAGTTCATTGTAGAGTCAGCCCTACCCCCTTTTAAGTCTTGCCAGCCGTCGCTGTGTCCGACAAAGCCAGTGGACATCATGCCAGCTTTAAAAGGAAGGGAACTCGCTAGTGCGGATGCTTCATTAGTAGTTAAGTTTTTAGCCACCAGCATCTTTGTACCCTTATACGTGGTACTGTAGCCTGTGGTAGATCGTCCCTGATTCGAGAGTGCTGGATGATATAAGGTGTAGAGGTTAAAGTCTCCCACCGTTCCCTTTAAAGCGGTGAAGGTTACTTGCTGGATGAGGGTATTGCGGTTGGGGTCGGTGAAGATGGTCTTTTGAATCTGGTATAAGCCGTTTTTCGCGGTGTTGGTGATCGTCCAAGCAAGCGAATGCGTATCATATAGACTCACCTGACTGCTAGTATCCCGCTTTTCTTCATCCACCCAGCCATTCGCAGAATTTCCCACTAAAAACTGCCAGTCTACCGTCGCTGGCTTGTCGGCGGAGGGGTAAAACACCTGCCCAATAATGCCGTCAAAACCCGTAAACCAGACTTTGGACGTGGGGTTAGAGGCAGTGCCAAGGAAGGTAAGGGTTGAAGGAGACCAAATTGGGCAATTCCCAGGATTACCGAAAGCTTCAGCACCTTGGGAAGCGACGGGAAACAATACTGTACTCGCTAGGGTAAATGCGATCGCTAGCACAGTAATGGCAACAATTGCCAACTGATTCAATTTTTTCACAAATCTTTAATGGACAGATAAGAAGTGAGTAGGTTGCAGCGTACAGCGACGTTCTAACGCCAATCTTTTTCCGCTTGTTCGAGTACGTAAGCGGTTACATCTTCTATTTCCTTAGCGCTTAAGCGGTCTTTGTAGGCTGGCATATTGTTCTTGCCGTTCGCTACTAAAGATGCTACTGCCTCCAGAGAATCCACACCATTTCTCTTTAAAGCTTTTTTCTTCAGCGTCTTTCCACGCCTGACAATATTGCCGCCATTGATATGACAGCCAGCACACTGGGCGCTAAAAATTGTCGCACCGTTGGCTGTGTCTGCAGCTAAAGCGGGAGGGTTGAAGGTAAAAGTTAGTACGATGAGCAGGATGATTAGTAGCGATTTCAACGGATTCTGCTCCTAGTTTTCCAACATTGGCAGTAATCATCAACTTTCATACTTTAGCAATCCTTGACCCTATCTAGCCGTTCATTTAAATTTAATCAATCTCAATTTCGCTCCCCATCCCCCCATCTTTCAGCCGTGGGGTCAATCCAAAATCCAAAATCCAAAATCTAAAATCGAATGACTCGTCGCCGCTATTTTTTACTGTTTATCGCACTGTTGCTGATTGTGCTTTCCTGGTGGGGAGTAGTCGCAGCACGAACTGGACTGGTTATGCGTTCCCTAGAACGCCAGGGAGTTCCACTGCTGTACGTCGCACCCGACAATGCCAAAAATGTACCCGGTGTTTTAGTGGCGCATGGCTTTGCGGGTTCTAAGCAGTTGATGCTGGGTTACGCCCATGTTCTCGCGCACGCAGGGTACGCGGTGATGCTGTGGGATTTTGGGGGTCATGGAGCGAACGAAGCTTCTTTAAAATGGGGTTCACTGCAACCCGACTTAGATGTGGCTTATGCTGCCTTAATCGAGCAACCAGAAATCGATCGCACCCGTTTAGCGTTGCTGGGCCACTCGATGGGGAGTGGGGCGGTGATGTCTGCTGCTATTCGTGATGTAAACCGCTTTGCCGCTACAGTTGCCGTCTCACCAACAGGGGCACAGGTTACGCCTTCTGCACCTCGTAATCTTCAGCTACAGGCGGGGAGTTGGGAAGGGGGATTTATCAAGAATGCCCAAAAAATGCTAGATGCGGCGGGTGGAGAGAATGAGAACTTAGCCCAAGGGAAAGGGCGATCGCTTATCATCATTCCCAATGCCGAACATATCACCATTCTCTTTCGCAATGCCAGCCATCAAGCCGCCCTCAATTGGCTCAATGCTACATTCGGGATATCTAGCACCAGTCGCTATGTTGACCGTCGGATGATTTGGTATGGCTTGCACCTAGTCGCATGGTTAATCTTGTTGGCTGCTATTGCCCCTTTCTTAGCTAAACTTGCTCCTGAAAGCGAGATGAAGGTGCCATTGTTGAGAAGTTGGGGAGGTTTACTGCTTGCCCCATTCCTCGCAACTGTTGCCCTCTCTTTAGTTAGCCGAGTCGTTGAAATTCAGAGTTTAGGTGGCTTACAGGTCGGTGGTGCCATAGGGATTTGGTTTTTTGTAGCAGGCGTTGTCTGGTTAGGTGTCCTCTTTCGCCTACCTCGCCCTACAGGATATACCCTTACGATAGGTATGGTACTCTTTGCCCTGTTTTGGATTGCCTTTGGGGCAATGGCACAGGTAGTTTGGCTTCAGTGGTCGCTGATTCCAACACGCTTGATACTTTGGCCTGTGCTGTCGCTAGCCTGTATTCCTTGGTTCCTTGCCTCCGGGATAGCGCAACAGAACACTAACTTTTTCCAGCGGGCGGCGTTGTGGCTATGGCAAAGTCTAGTGCTAGTTGGGGGTTTCGTTTTGGTACTTAACCTATTGCCCCAACTCGGCTTCATCTTCCTGTTGCTGCCATTGTTTCCCCCACTGATGGCGATTTTCTCATTTACGGCGGCTTCGCTAAACGAGGTGTGGAGTTATGCGTTGGGCAGTGCGCTGTTTTTTGGCTGGATGCTGGCGGCGGCTTTTCCTCTGGGGGGGAACTAAGCCTCTTGAAAGTCCCCCTTTTTAAGGGGGATTTAGGGGGATCTTCAGGCATTTACACTTATGCAAGAAACAGCCTCTTATAATTGATTCTTAATAACTACTTATTAAAACGTCTTTGTTCGCTCTGGTAACGCAACATTTCAGCAACAAAGGCAACTGTCGCAGACAACAACATAAGCATGACACTCAAGGCATTAATATCCGGCTTTACACCCGTGCGGATACGGCTGAAAACCTCCATAGGTAGGGTATTTGAACCTGTACCTGCTGTAAAGCTAGCAATAAGAAAGTCGTCCATACTGAGGACGAAGGATAATAAACAACCAGCAATAATGGCTGGCATTAATTCCGGCAGCAAGACTTTAATAAAAGCCTGGAATGGTGTTGCCCCTAAATCCAGTGCCGCTTCTTCTAAATGAGGGTCGAGGCCATTAATTCGGGAAGAGACAACGATCGCAATATAAGCTAAACAAAATACAACATGAGCGGCGACAATTGTCCATAGGCTCAAGGGGACGGCAATGACGGCGAGAAAGACAAGGGTAGCAACAGCGATCGCAATATCAGGGACAATGAGCGGCAGGTAGGAAATGCCCCGGTACAGCGTCTTACCCGGAAAGCGGTAACGGGCTAATCCCACCGCCAGGAGTGTTCCCAGCACGGCGGAAATGCTAACGGCTACGAGAGCAACGGTTAAACTATTTTGCAGTGCATTGAGGACGCGGGTGTCGTCAAATAGCTTCTTGTACCACTTGAGGGTGAATCCTTTCCAATCCGCGCTATAAGCCGAATCATTGAAGCTATAAAACGTCAGTACCAGGATGGGCAGGTACATATAAAAGAACATCAACGCTGAGAAAATGCCCTGCCAGGAGAAGTTGGGTTTGGATTTGGCGTTCAACATATCGGCAGGAATCTCCTCCTCCTGATGATGCGAGAGTGTGTCTGTCATTAGGTATTACCTATTGCCTGTTAGCGTTAGCGGGGCGAAATGCGATCGCGTCTCTTGGTTGCTCGATCAGTCTCAATTTATATTATCGATATCCCTCACAACACTCACGACCGGAATTATTGCGCTTCTCAGTAAGCCCGGAAACCCGCCCGGAGTTCAAACTCCGGGCTAATAGATCAAGTCCATTCAAATGGACTAAAACTCTTATATTATCCAGTCGTCTTGAGACGACTTGAGCTGTGAGCCAGGGATTTGAATCCCTGGCGGGTTAACGCGAGTGGTGCAAGATGTGAAGTTAAAGAAGCTCCAAACTCCATTAGTGAGGTTGTTGTACTCCATTAAACAAGCTCTGAACTCCATTAATGAGGTTGTTGTACTCCATTAAACAAGCTCGGAACTCCATTAATGAGGCTGTTGTACTCCATTAAACAAGCTCCGAACTCGGTTAAAGAAGCTCTGAACTCCATTAAACAAGCTCCGAACTCGGTTAAAGAAGCTCTGAACTCCATTAAAGAAGCTGTGAACTTTATTAATGAGGTTGTTGTACTCGGTTAAAGAAGCTCCAAACTCCATTAAAGAAGCTGTGAACTCCGTCAATCAACTTCCGAACCTCATACATGAGTGGTTGATACTCGTCAGTGAGTCTTTGAACCTTGAGAAGCGACGTTTAGGGCAGTCTATCGTGAAAAACTGGCACGACACAGACGGATAGACACGGCTGCACCAATAGATTGATCGCGTTAATCCGTGTATCCGCGTTAAAAATCCGTGTCGTGCAATTTCGCTTCTGCGTGGCTCAAACTGAACTCTCCCCTGCCACCATATCCCACAGTGCATTAATGTAATCGCCTACATTGTCTGAATCTGGGTGCTGCGAAATTTTTTCGGCGACAGCAGTGGCAACATCGCTGGAGTTTTTGCCCAACTTGCCCAAGGCATCAGCAGCACGAGAACGTACCGAAGCATTCTGATCTTTGAGCCGTTCGAGCAGGGCAGCTATCACTTGCTCGGAGGCATTGCCCAACTTGCCCAGGGCATTGGCAGCACCAGAACGCACCGAATCATCCTCATCTTTGAGCCGTTCGAGCAGGGCAACTATCACTGGCTCGGAGGCATTGCCCAACTTGCCCAAGGCACTAGCAGCACCAGAACGCACCGAATCATTCTGATCTTTGAGCCGCTCGAGCAGGGCAGCTATCACTGGCTCGGAGGCATTGCCCAACTTGCCCAAGGCATAGGCAGCACTATTACGCACCTCAAAATCCTCATCCTGGAGCAGTGGCAGCAGTGATTGAATCACCGTTTCCGAGGCATTACCTAAGTTGCCCAACACATAGGCAGCTTGGGAACGTACCGAAGAATTCTCATCCTGGAGCAGTGGTAGCAGTGCTTGAATCACGCTTTCCGAGGCATTACCCAAGTTGCCCAACACATAGGCAGCTTGGGAAGCCACCCGTAAATCTTTACCCTGGAGCAGTGACAGCAGTGCTTGAATCACCGTTTCCGAAGTATTCCCCAAGTTGCCTAATGCACGAGCAGCAATGGAACGCACCGAATCATTCTTATCCTGGAGCAGTGGCAAGAGTGCTTGAATTACCGCTTCCGAAGCATTACCCAAGTTGCCCAACGCCTCGGCAGTTCTGGAACGCACAAAGTCATACTCATCCTTGAGCAGTTCCAGCAGTAATGGAATCACCGTTTCCGAGGCATTACCCAAGTTGCCCAACGCTTTGGCAGCTTTAGAACGCACAAAGTCATACTCATCCTTGAGCCGTTCGAGTAAGGCAGCTATCACTTGCTGCGACGCTTTGCCCAACTTGCCCAAGGCATCAGCAGCATGAAAACGCACCATAACCTCCTCATCTTTGAGCCGTTCGAGCAGGGCAGCTATGACTTGCTCCGAGCCTTTGCCCAACTCGCCCAAGGCATAGGCAGCACCAGAACGCGCCCTATCATCCTCATCCTGGAGGCGTTCTACCAGGGTTGCGATCGCCTCTTCTTTTTCCCCCAGTGCTATACGATATTCTTGAAGCTGCAATTTATCTATCCGATCTGCTGATTCTTTCAACAGGTGCAGCGCTTGCTTTTCAAATCTAGTTTCATCTAGACTGCAAAGGTTTTGAAAAACCCGCTCGCGAATTCTGTAGGTTACCCGCTTAGAATCGGTAATTTCCAGCGCGACTAATCGGCGCAAAATCTCTGTCACCCGACTGTCATCTGAAATTTCTAAATCTTCAGCTAAACAGCGACCTGCAAAGAAAAGGTTACGATGCAGCCATTGCTCGTAAGGCGTGGGTTGCTCCAAAATTGCCTCAAGCACTTTCGTCGCTTTTTTGGGTTTTTGCTGGGCAATTAGCAGCAGCAGAACCTCCTGCCAGTGGGCATCATGAAGATAGTTTTGGATATGCTCCAGCACCACCTCAAAGTCTTCATCCTCCTGACGGTAGCGAATTTCTTCAGCCGCCAAATACTCCTGAAATGTCTTATGCACAAAGGCATAACAATCCTGCCCTTGTTCATTCAACAAACCGCAGCGCTCTCGAATATACCCGATAAAGCGTTTTGCTTCTGCCTCTGCTTGATGTCGCTCAATTCCTTTTTGTTCGACAATAAACTTCCTTAATTGCCGAATCAGTTCATCTTTATCAATCAGCGTACCGCCCTCTTTATCGCCCGTACCTCCCTGC
>JBFLZA010000125.1:0-16207 GCA_040756535.1 Cyanobacteriota bacterium | reverse complement strand
GGAGCAATTTTGGCAGGATCGAGAAAGGTGACGAGAACTTGGGTGCGATCGCTCACATCCTGCGGTAGTTCAGTGAGTTCAATTTGCCCATTCTGATAAATGCCTTCTACGGTTTTCAGCATAGGTGCTAATAGGGTTGTCAGTTCTTTCAATTCTACTGGTTCTCGCTTGTGCGAGCGGTTGCGATCTGTTTAGCTCTTCTAGCTTCGCGATCGCAGATAGGATATGAATGTTAGCAAAAATCAGATGTTGAGTTGGCTGAGGAAACGCAATTTACAGGATATGCGATCGAACTTTTAGCATTGAGTGAGATGTAACATTTCTGTAAAACTTTATGTGGGACATCCTGAAACAAGGTTACGGTCTATGTATCTGATAGCTAGGCTTGTAGGAATTTACACTAGCTACCAATTTCTCCGAAAGTAGGTTAATGCTATGGGGTTCAATCCGCTAAAAGAAGAAACAGGTAAACTCTTTCTTAAAGTCATACAGAATACGATATTTAAAACACGCCCTCTTGATTCTTCAAAGTTATTTCCACATGAAATATATGAAATTGCGGCTGAGAAGACTTTGGAAATAGAATCTTTTATTGATGGCGATAAGAATGACTTTAAAGGATATATCAAATTTGAATTGAAGAATCCAAAAGATTATCCATATAGCGTGAAGACTTGGTATGTTTGTGCATCTCATATTCAGATAAGTACTGATGGTGACTTAATTCTCAATGTTATCCAATCCACAAACTTCAAGCTACTTCCTTTAAGAGCAGCAAAGCTATCTGAAGAGGATAAATACGGTGTTGTGGCAGGCACTGAATTTCGGATTTCCTCATTTCAGAAGGAGAGCGAACATTACAAAATCAATCTCAAAGAACCTATCAATGGTTGTAACCAGTGGTTCGTTTTAATGAAAGATGTTCTATTAGCAAAAACACCATCACGGGTGGATTTGCAGGAGATTAATAACATGATTATTAATGTTATTGTGGGTACTCCCCCAACTAAATTGGAAAGGATGACCGATGTACTTAAAAAGTTTTTCGAGCAACGTATCGATCAACGTAATATTAATGATACTGTGATTGTTCGCGGTGCAGAAATTGAAGCAGAAATTAAAGCTAAACAAGATGTTACAACTCCTCAGCAACTAACTCGCTATCCAAACTTAGATTGTCCAGATAAAGCAATTATTAACCAAAGATTTAGTTTGACTGTTGAGCTTCTGATTGAACAACCTGAAGATCAGCCCACATTGCAACCTGTTCATGTTCAAGATACAGGTACTTCAGAATTGCCAGAAGTGGAAGTGGTTTTGAGTGCTCGTGGGTTTGACCTTGAAGGTAGTAATGTTCAGGTTATGGAAGTTGAACGGGATGACGACTCACAGGTGCGATTTAACCTAATTGCTCGTCAAATTGGCGAACAGAAAATCAAGGTTGACTTTTGGAAGCAAGGTCGCCGGATTGGCACTGCACGTCGTAATGTCTTAGTTACTGAACAACCCGTTGATGCAACTGTACCGCAACCAAATGAACCTTTGCTTCTTGAACTTAAGACAGCTTTGACTGTACCACCTCAAGACCTAGATCTACTGATAGACCTCGATTCAGATGGACGGACGCTGCTATTCAGGCTGCATTCGAGCAAGGTAGATGTAGATTACAACCATAGAAAAGCCGGACAAGTTACCCTACAAGGCTCACCTTTGGAAAAGATGCAGATGGTCTATAAAGAGATGACCAGCATGGCAAAGAAAGTGCCAGCAACACAAGAAGGACGTGAACTAGCTGAACGTCGTTTAACGGCTATTGGCAACTCGCTCTGGGATGAACTGATTTCTGAACCCTTAAAGCAAGAGTATTGGCGCTTCAAATCTCGTGTTAAATCTCTCCTGATTACTTCAGAAGAACCGTGGATACCTTGGGAGATGATTAAGCCTTATCGGTACAACGATGATGGTGATGTAGAACAAGAACCATTCTGGTGTCAGCAGTTTGCTATTTCTCGCTGGCTCTCAATGGGTGGAACGGCTGATGAGATGATTATGGGTAAAGCGCGACCGATTGCTCTTACTCCCACTGACTTACCCTCGGTAAAAGAAGAACTTTTATTTATTGAGCAACTCTCTACTTTGCGTTCAGGGATTACTCCACTTACTGCATTCGGTACACGTTTACAGGTCTTAGATTGCTTTACCAACGAAGAGTTTTCAATCCTGCATTTTGCATGTCATGGGACATTTGATGCGACCTCACCGAATAATTCTGCAATCAAGCTGGCAGATGGTGAGTTGCGTCCATCTGATATTCGTGTTCAGTTTAAAGGACGGCGACCTCGACCTCTGATTTTTATCAATGCTTGTCATGGAGCACGAGAAGACTTTAGCCTCACCGGATTGGGGGGTTGGGCAACAATGCTGGTGAGCGCTCGTGTAGGAGCCTTTATTGGCGCGATGTGGGAAGTATCAGATGGATTGGCTTTGCAATTTGCTAAAACCTTCTACACAAAGCTTTTGAAGGAGAACGAATCCATTGCAGAGTCCTTTCGGCTAGCACGAGAGGAGATCCGCAAAGCAGCCCCATACAATTCAACGTGGTTAGCTTACTCACTCTATGCCGATCCAGAAGGGCGAGTAAAAGTGCTGCCTAGTCAAACTGGTGTATTGCTGTCAGAGCTTTGATTCTGTTGAGCTTTCAAAGCTTCTGCCCAAGTCTCGCAAATTGTATCCGCAATTGATTTGGAAAGAGTTTTGACTATCAAAGCAGCAATAATAGCTGCAATTGCCGGAGCTAGTCCTAGATTGGCAACCAAAATAGGTGCTAGCATTCCGGCAGCTGTGCCAGTGTTTTCATCCAGAGCCTTCTTCAACTGCTCAAGAGTTTTGCCATCATCGAAGGGATCTTTGCAGAGAAGCTCGTATGAATTAGCATTCAACCGTTTGAAGAGACGCTTTCCAAAGGTCAAGTCCTCTTCACTTCTGGTTTGAACGGTAGTACTCAGATCAATGGAGTCAATCGAAGCACTCCGAGTTAAGTCGCTACTGAACTCTTGAGCATTCAATCCAAGCCGAAGTATAAGTTCTTGCTCACTAAGCTCAACAATGCTTTCAGCTAATTCTTCAATCTGGGTCATAAGAAGTTTACCCTTAGTTACAGCCTCGGTTTATACCGTCCGAATTATGGCATACCTCACAAGGCAAAGTACGGTCGCCCCATACAGCAGGGGTTCATGTCTGCCTTAATCTCAGCCCTCTATCTCTCTAACTTCTAAACTGTCATCGTACCTTTTGCGGTCTCTCGAACAATAAAATCAACTACATCCTCCAACGAACCACTGCGCTTGTACACGTTCCGTTGCCGTGCGGCACCGTTCCCTTGCTGCATTGTTTCGCGTGCGATCGCATAAACTTTATCCCATTCTCCAAATTCTTCAAGTACCGGACGCACAAACTCTAAGGTGGGATAACGCTCAGAAGGACGTAAGTCCCAGCAAATTCGTGTTGCTTCCTGAATGGTGTTGGTGGCGATTAGCGATCGCATTATTGCTTGCTACTCGCTGTCAATGCTGACTGGGCTATTAATTGTACCTGTTCTTTTAGCCTAAGTACTGTTCTGAAATCTACCTAAATGAGGATGCAAGGTATTACCTAAATGCTGATAAATTTCTAGACGAATGTTTATAAATAATTAGGATTTGTACATAAAAATGATTATTGAGGAACAAGCGCCCGATCGCAATACATCTGAAGAAGAGCGTTTTCAAGATGACTATTATTCCTACTTTGAGTCGCCTGAAAATGCTACCCGATACACACCTTCAGTTTGGTTCCTAGATGAGGTTTTTAAGCAACGAGCATTCTCTTTGCTAGATTTAGGTTGTGGTAATGGAGCTTTGAACAAGTATTTACCTGAGCGATGTGACTATCTTGGCATAGATCACAGTGAAGCGGCGATTCAGTACTGTTCAAAACTATATCCCAACAATAAATTTATTGCCAAAGATTTATCGCTAGCTCTCCCAGAATTAGCTTCAGACAATAAAAGATTTGATGCCGTCGTGCTAGCTGGATTGCTATTCCATAACGTTGACAAGGAAACACTAGAACAAAAGGACGACAAAGAACTCGTTCAATTTTGTCTGGATAAGCTAATAAGCGATCAGGGATATTTAGTAATTATTGTGCCTTTTGCCTATGGTGAGCATCCATCTCATAATCTGTATGCTCGTGCAGAATGGCTACAAAATTTAGTAGAAAAATTGCTGGAAACTGCAAAAGCAAGTATTGTTCACGAAAATATTTCTTTACAAATTGGCTTGGACAAAAAGGTTCGACAGCAGAAGACGACTCCTGACTGGTTTGTTCCTGATAGCACTACTGACTATTCCAATAAGTACGCTGGAACCTATATGGCAACTTGGACATTTATTGCCTCTCCCTCGCTGGGTTAAATTCTCTTTGTTCTGTGAGCGTTGGTATCTATCTCCAAGGTAGATGTAACAAACTGTAATGATGATCGAAAATCGTAGGTAAATATACGAGAACGAAGAAGATTACATAATGCAGAGCAAAATCTTTAATTTTCCCAGCTTTGAATCAGAAGCGAAGATTACTCCAACTCATCAATTACCAACCCCAGACTACTATGCTCATGTAGAGCAACAATTCATCCAACTGCTCGAAACAGAGGATTTAGATGAGAAGTTAGCGGCACAGTTAGTTAGCGCCAGTGAGTTTGAACAGGCAGTTACTACCGCCATTGAAGCGGCTTACACAAAAGCATCAGGAGATGAGGCTGCACATCGCTTTTTGCAACGTGTACTTTATCGCATTAATCGGCTCAAGCTGTTTTGGTATGACGATTTGCGGCACTACACCAATGAGCGCTCCTTCTACTTAAAAACAGTACATAACCAAATTGAGGACGCTTGGCAGCAGTGGGAATTAGCACAACTCGATGTGGCGGCGTATCAAGGGATAGATGTGAAGCAAGCACTTTGCGATCGCTTCGCTGTTGATGTTGATCCACCTGTATCTGCTGATGGTCTATTCTATCGCGATCAAGTTACTGATGCAGGCTACCGTCGCTTGGTGGCGATCGCGTCTCTTGATGGATTAGTCGAAGCCAGCCAACTCTCCCGCACTTTAGGCGGAGTTAGTAATGAAGTCCATTCAGTGTTAACTCGATTGCTGATCGAAGAATATGGTGGGGGTCGCCTTGGTCGCAAGCACTCTTCCCACTTCACCACCATGCTTGAGGAACTAGGGATGCAGACTGAACCGGAGGCATACTTTGATTTAGTCCCCTGGCAACTTCTGGCAATTATCAATCATAGCTTCCTACTCACAGAACGCAAGCGCTACTTTCTGCGCTACATCGGCGGATTACTCTACGGAGAGCTTTCCATTCCAGCCGCATTCCGCAACTACCAAGCGGCGGGTGAACGACTTGGACTATCAGCATCTGCCATGAGCTATTGGAGTCTGCATATTAAAGTAGATGAGCTCCACGGGCGCTGGATGTTGGATGATGTGGCTCTCCCCCTTGTAGAACAGTATCCCACTGATAATTGGGAGCTAGTCTTTGGCTATGATCAGCAGAGATTATTGAGCGATCGCGCTGGCGCTGCTGTAGCGCAAGCAGTACGGGAAGCCGATCAAACCGCATTAAAAACAAACCAATAAACAAAAGCGAAGCCCCTGCTCATGGAGTAGGCTTCGCTTAGCCCTAGAGCTCGATTACAAACAAGTCAGTAATTTGAGTAATTCAGTAGACAAATCCCCTTGAAGAGGAGACTCTTTTGTAAATAAAACACCTGCTAAAAGATAGATATTGCTTGAGTAAAAAGCCCTGTTAATGCTTCGCAAATCTCTAATTCTGTCCCTAACTTTGGGTTCAGAGCTATAATACCCAAATTGAATGGGTGAAATGACAAAATCAGCAACAGAGTAATCGTTGGCTTGTGCGTAGTTAATTAAACCTTCTGGGTTGGAATAACTAGAGACTAAGACCAAAACATTTTCATAATCTAATGACAAAAGTTTTTTGGTAACAGTAATTCCATCTGTACCCCCATGTAATAGAGGCTGGTAAAGTTTGTTGTCTAATGCCGGAAGATAGGGTGGGTTTGAGACAAGATAGGTGGCATCGGGTTTAGTTGCATCAAACAAGCAGCGGTTGTGGATGAGATATTTATCACTCAGTTTGTATTGTTTTATCTTTGATTTTGCCGCTTGACAAGCTAATTCATTCAGTTCAAATCCATGAATAATGCCCTCAAAATTTGTCCTCAGTAAGGACTGAATAACTGGGCTACCATCTCCGGAACCAAATTCTATGATAGCTTCTGAACTAAAGCAATTCTTTAAAACCAATGTTTCTAGGCAGTGTGAATAAAAATTAGATTCTTCTGGACAAAAGAAAACATCTTTCACCGACTGAGAGGAAGCCAGCATAAATTTATTGAAAAAACAACTATAAAAAACTTAATGTGTAATCTATTTGACAAACATCTATCATTAGAATTATAAAAGTTTCTTCTTTCAACTCTTTTCTGATAGGGGAAGCTAGGGGTTACATAGATACGACGGGTAAAGCCATTAATTTCACAAAAAGCTTTGAACGTCAAAGTCCTGTCCACTTGGAACCCATTCTTCAAATCACTAATACTGATCTGGATATTGCCGATGTAAATGTTTCCTGCGTCGCCGCTGATGGCGCTTCTGCTTGGAAGCACGAACTCGGTGAATCAGCCACAACCCTAGGAAATAGCTAACAATAGCACAAACAAACCCTACAGTCGCGCAACCGATAAACAGTGGCCAAATAATTTCGAGGCCTGATTCCTTGATATCCTCCCAAGAACCTAAACTTAGCTCAATCGAACTATGGTCATTTAGCAACCATTTTCCGACTTTGAAGTTCAATGCATAAATGGGTACAGAGGTAAAAGGATTGCTAATCCAAGGCCCAACTACCGCTAAAATTTTATTGCCTCGAAACAGAAAGGCCAGCAATAGGGCCAGCAGTGTCTGGGAACCCATGAAGGGAAATAAGCCAGCAAATACCCCACAGGCTAAACCCCGTGCCAGTTCTTTGGGTTGCCCTTGTAGGCGGACTAAGCGCCAATACCAGTATTGCAAGCGCCGTCGCCATTTGGACTGAGGGCGTTTGAATGGGCGATTGTTTTTGGCACCGCCGGAAAAGCAAGATCGAGTAGAGTTTGGTTTCACTACATTAGAATAGATGCTATAGGGTGAAGATATTAAGGGTATAGGCGCTTTCGGCGAGAACGCAATTGGTAAGAGGTGCGAATTTGACGAATTAGGTGTACACCCAGAAAGTAGCTGAGAATTGAACACGCGAATCCCACTACGGAACACCCGACAAATAGGGTGATGAGAATTTCTGACCCTAGTTCTTTGACTTGTTCCCAGGACTGCAAACTGACATCCGCAAATTCCTTATCCTGGTTCAGCAGCCATTTCCCCACATGAAAGTTAAATGCATAAATGGGCACATAAGTCAAAGGATTGCTAATCCAAGTGCCAGCAGCAGCGAGAATTTTATTACCCCGCAAGAGAATCGCCAGAAATACTCCAACAAGAGTCTGAAGCCCAAAGATGGGAAATAGTCCAGCGAACACACCGCAAGCTAACCCTCGTGCGATCGCTTCTGGTTGCCCTTGCAGGCGGACTAAGCGCCAATACCAGTACTGCAAGCGCCGCCGCCAACTCCGCTTAGAGGGTTTCAACTGGCGAGGACGAGGGACGTTGGGTTTCGTCCCTGTGGGGAAACGTTTTGGGCGAATTTTTGCTGGGGAATTGATAGACATAGTTGTCAAAAAAAAATAGCAACTCTCCAGGGTTAATCTGGGTGTTTCCCCCGCCAAGTCATGAGGGCGTTTTCATCTAGGGTTACTTTCTAATTTACATGGACTGTTGGGCTGAACCCTCGTGCGGACGGAGGATAATAAGCAGGTAGACTCATCTGGGCTTCAGATGTTCCACTTGCAAGCGGGTGGGAAAGGAGTTTCCGGGTTAGGGATAAGGGATACCCCCTAATCTTTTACCTCTCACCTTAAGACCTTTTCCGGAAAGGATGAGAGTTGAAACCACGGATGGACACAGATACACCCAGATATCTATAGACTAGCAGTCATTAATGTTTTTTTGGATGGGCTTGAGTGGGTGTTGGGGAAAGAGCTACTGGTATGAAGGAAATGCGTAAGAAAGAGAGTATGTCTTATAGGGTAACGGGCGACTCGACATAAATGGTTGGTTCTTGCATTTTAAAGTCTATCCCGTAGGCTATCAACTTCTTCGATAGTTTTTGATTGGCTACTTCTAAAATCCGCTTACGGAGTTGAATTGAATTTTCACTTGAACCGAGAATAAAAAAGGTCACTCTGGCGCGGGTCGCTGTCTGTTCAGGGGAGTTGATTAAAGCAATATTAGTACTGCCTGGGTCAATGCCAAATAAGGAGTTTGTGCTTTCTGTAATCACCTGCTGAACTAGGGCTTGTTCACGCTCTTCTAGTACATGGAAAAAATCGAGGTAGAGTAAAACCATGACCTTCTTCCCCCTGGTAATGTTCTCGATGTCCATATTCGCCAGGGTTGAGTTCGGTACAATCGCCAGGGTGCTTGCACCTGCTATGCGGACTTTAGTTGAGCGCAAGCCAATCGATTCAATGCGACCATATACGGGTTCCGTATGAGGATTCAAGCCTAGACGAACATAATCTCCTGCCACAAAAGGACGATCTAAATACAACACCACAGTACCTAAAAGTTGCTCTAAAGTTTTTTGAGCAGCAAAAGCGATCGCTAATCCTCCCAGTCCCAATCCAGCCAGCAAACCTACTAAATCAAAACGACCTTGGGCAAAGGCAAGAACAGCAATAAAGCCAATAATCACGTTAGCCAGTGTCTCCAATATCAGAAGCAGTTCATCCACTTCTCGCCCTAACTTACGCACTAACTCAATCCCGTAGATTCGGACAAATTGCCGAAACAAGCGCGAAGCTAACCAAGCCAGACTAATAGTGACTGCAAAATCTATGAAAAATTCGATAAAGTTATAAGCTTTCTCATAGACAACAATCCACACCAATGACCAGTAAATGAGTAGGAGAGTGCCTGCTATTCTAAAGGAGTTGCTAATTGGTTCGATTAAATTTTCATAGAAGATAGCCACTTTTTGGGGGAATAATCGCCCGATGATGAGGCGCACGATGGAGGGGGTATAGCGCCCAATGATGGTAGATAGGAGAATAAATAGAAACAGTCCTAGCAGCCTGATTCCCAGTTCTATCAAAAACGCCTGAGCGACATCCGGATCGATTTTAAACCAGCCTAAGGCAATCTCGAAATAATCCATCCCCAAATTTTAAATTGTAATCGGTGAATTAACATAGATGGTTGGCTCTGCAACATCAAATGCAATGCCATAATCTTGGAGTTGCTGGGTAATGATTTGATTGGCAATATCCAAAATCTGGCGGCGCAATTCTAGTGAAACTTCCCCAGACCCCAAAATGAAAAACGTAATTTGTGCTTGAGTTATTTCCTTGCCCGATGCTTGAGATATATCTCTAAACGTAACATGGGTGCTGCGGGAGTCAATGCCAAAAATATCATTGGTACTTTCTAAGATAACCTGACGAATCAACGCTCTATCTTCATTGGAAATCCTTTGATGGAACGTCAGGTAAAGAATTGACATAATCTTTTTGGCATCTGTAAAGTTCTCAATATTGATTTGCGTGAGGGAGCTGTTAGGCACTATCATCAAACTTCCCTTACCCGACGTGCGAATTTTGGTAGACCGCAAACCAATGGACTCTACTCTGCCAAAGGTACCATCGGGTAGACCGATGTAATCATCAACAACAAAGGGACGGTCAAGGTAAATTACAATGCCCCCCAAGATTTGTTCCAACGTTTTCTGGGCAGCAAAAGCCACCGCCAGACCTCCAACCCCCAAACTAGCGACCAAACCCAAAACATTAATTTGATGAGTTTGAGCAAAAATAATGATGGCGAAGAAAACAATTAAAAAATTAGCGAGGAGTTTGGCTAAAATTAAGAGTTCGGTATTAACCTTGCGCCCGCTTTTAATCGTGGCATCCAACAAATAAACGTCAAAGAAACGTTTGAATATCCGAGAACCTAGCCAAATGATAGCAACGGTTAAAGCCAAACTAATTGGCAGTTCAATCAGTTTAAGGATACTATTTTGGGCATAAGTTAAGAGCAGAATATCAGTAACCGCTAAAGGAATTAATAGCCCTAACAAGCCTTTATACGGTTCCAATATCTTTTGATAAGCTTCTCTGATTTGAGAGGTGAGCAATCGCTCTAAAAGTAAACTGAGTAACCGGGGAAGATAAAAGCTACCAACAAAGATTAAAATCCCAGCTAATCCCAGGAAAACCAGTGGCAACTCTGCATTGACACTTATGGTTTCTGGCAAAGCCTCAAGCATGGAAAAACTCCAATTTAAAACGCTGCATATCTGTTTGATCAGCGAACTGTATCGCTTTTTAAGTCAAACAGGATGGACTTCTAGTGTATTACAGGTTTTCCGGTAGACTTCTCCTGACCTTACGACAATTGCTTCACCCTTTTGTTAATTAGCGTGCATTTGCCGTTGACTAGCTATGCCCTCAAAGTTCGCCCCCGCTCTAATTTTTAGGTGCGATCGCATTTGATTTCATCCTCCGAGAGACTCAGATTCGGTTATTTCCTGGCTGTCGTCAGCATAAGATTCATTTCCACTGTTGCGGGTAGCGCCGTTGCATCTCAACAAACAGCGTGGTACTGCAATTGCCCTGAGGATTAGTTTGCAAAGCTTGCTCTAAGATTTGCAGCACTTCCAGATTACTGATTTTGAATCCGCGTTTGGAAGCTTGTGATGACATAAATAACGCTAAGCTGCCAATCTCTGGAGCAACTAGCTCAACACGGCTGTATTCACCTTTCTCCAGTTCATAACAAGCTTTGCCCAGTTGGGTTATTTTTGCGGCGTATGGCTTAGCGGATGAAGCCCCGTCATATTGAGCTAGGCGCTTTGCCATTGATTGCTTTTCTCCCTCAAGCACTTGTGCGGACAAATCACTAGCTAGTTGAGTTAGACGCTTCGACATTTCTTGCTTTTCTGGCTCAATCACTTGTACCGAGGCATCACTAGACAGTTGAGCTAGGCGCTTTGCCATTGATTGCTTTTGTCTCTCCAGTACTGGAGTGGATGAAGCATCAGCTATTCGAGCTAGGCGCTGCTTAATTTCTTGCTTTTCTCCCTCAAACATTGGAGTGAGTGATGTACTACGCGATCGCTTTATCGGTCTTTGCAATGGGGATGAACTGGGTTCTGACACGGATGTCGATTGTTCAGAAGAGGGGATAACGGAGGTAGTAGGACGTATTGACGGCTCTTCAGAAACTGAATCACGAGGAACTATCCTTGCCACAATCAACATTGTTCCTACCATGGCAACCATTCCGATAAAGCCTGCTGCGACCCAATGATCTAGCGTTAACTCAGGCTTTTTCCATCCTTTCGCCTCGAAATCAGCTTGATACCCCTCCTCTTGTTGCCCATCGCACTGAATCGTGACCCAGTTTTGACCCCTTGACAGATCAGAACCCATCACTGTCGCCTTTCTCTTTTTGGTGGTGATGAAATTGCCTGGTCGCCAGTTTGACTGCGGCATAGGGTTCCCCTCGCTCGAATTTCTCCCCGATAAAATATTTTTACCCTATGCACCAGCAGATTCTAAGTTGGGAAATGCAACTTAACTTTATTTTTCGGACTAACGTCATCTGCTAATAGATAGATAATTTCAGCAATTTTACTGAACTCCCCTCAAATTCTCCATACTTAAGATAGATAAAGAAACTCTTTCTGGTCTTTCATCGATTCATTGGCTTTGGGGACACTACCGTTGCACCACCATCCTTGAGCAAACAGTATGTACTACAGCTTTTTACCTATTGAAGGACATCTCAGCGGAAGAATTGGGGACTATTGGCTGGAAAATGGAGAGGTGAAATACGAACAGGCTGAATGGGTAGATACTTCTCCGAATCAATCTTCCTATACCCGATACGAACAGGTTACTACTATCAAAACTCTATTTAACCCGCCCGAATCCCTGCTCGAGAGACTAATAGCTCGTCAAGAAAGCAGAAGTGCTTTTGCTCACTATTACCTCTCTCAGGACAACTAACCCTTCACCTTTCCCCTTCAATCCCTCTTCCCTTCAGGGAGAGGGACTTAACTATAGATAGTTTATAGAGGTTGCATCTACTAACGGGTTTTAACAAGACCCCGTTACAACAGAAGGACGCGATCGCACCCTTAAGTCCCTTTGGAGGTATCTATTCTAGAAAAGTTAGCCTAGTCCCTACTATTGTGCATTTTCTCCAGGGTTGGTTGTGGCGATACCTTATATGCAAGCACAGTTCCCCATTTTAATAAAAGTATTTCAAAAAATTGAATATTTGTAACGCAACTCGGTACTAAGCTGGCATTCGTAGAACAGGTTTAATCACTCGACCCTGTTCTGAATCTTCTGCCGCTTGGTTAATTTGCTCCAAATTATAAAAGGTAATCAAACGATCGAAGGGAAAACGACCTTGCAAGTACAATTCAATCAACTGCGGGATAAAAAGATCGGGAATACTATCGCCTTCGAGAATTCCTCGAATCATTCGACCCGACAGGATATGATTCATATCAAACGTTACTTCAGTACCCAGGGGTGTGGCACCAATTAGTCCACAAACTCCTAATCGTGTCAGTGAATCAACGGCTTGCCGAAATACCTGAGGCAATCCGGTAGTTTCTAGAGAATAGTTAACGCCGCTATCCGTCATCTGTAGGATGGACTCAACAGGATTCGTTTCACCCGCATTGATCACATGGGTAGCTCCTAATTCTTTTGCCATTTGCAACCGTTTGGGGTTAAGGTCGATGGCAATAATAGTCGTACAACCCGCTATCACTGCTGCCATAACTGCACTTAATCCCACAGAACCCGCGCCGAAAATAGCAATAGATGAACCCATTTCAGCATCCAAGCTATTTAAAACTGCACCAGCACCGGTTTGAATTCCACAACCAAGTGGGCCTAAGAGTTCTAGCGGTACATCTTCACGGACTTTGACGATATTTCGTTCTTTAGCTAACGCATAGGTGGCAAATGACGACTGAGCGAAAAAGTTACCGTAAATAACTTGACCATTTTTGTGGAGAGTGGTTGAACCATCAAACCTTACGCCGCCAAGGTTACAGATAGAGAATTGATGGCAGTAACTGAGATGACCTGTTTGGCAGTTGACGCAATGACCGCAAGATAGATAGCTTAACACGACGCGATCGCCTGGTTTGACTTTAGTAATGCGATCGCCTACCTGTTCAACTATACCCGCTCCTTCATGTCCTAATACAGCTGGAAGCGCCACCGGATAATATTGATCGCGCACAATGAGGTCGGTATGGCACAACCCAGTGGCGACAATCCGCACAAGTACCTCATCTGCTTGTGGATTGTCTAGCTCTAATTCTTCAATCGTAAAGGGTTGCGCTTTTTCACGGACGACGGCTGCTGTAATTTTCACGTTGGCTTCCTGTGCTTTTCCTGGCTTTTTCCACCTTTTTTATTGTCTTCCTCAATGGTCTAGCTGAGACGTTGAATGATGCCTATCTGCTCAGAAGAAGAATCTATGATAATGAAAGTACCTGTATTCTGGAGCGGTGTCTATGACTCCAGCCACCTCTGAACAAGTCCGTTGGACGATCGCTGATTTGGAAGGTTTCCCCGATAACGGCAATCGTTACGAGATTATTGATGGAGAACTCTTTGTGACTCGTGCCCCACACTTAGATCATCAGGATGTTGCGGGTGCTATTTATGTAGAACTGAGAACCTGGTCATTGCAAAGTGGCGTCGGTAAACCCTTTATGGCACCCGGTGTCATCTTTTCTATATCTGACGCTGTAATTCCTGATGTAATTTGGATTAGCCACGAGAGGCGAGCACAATTAACGGATGATTCAGGTCATCTGACAGGTGCACCTGAACTGATCGTTGAGGTTCTGTCGAACAGTGAGAAGGATAAGAAACGCGATCAAGAAACCAAGTTAAAGCTCTATTCTGTTCAAGGAGTGTCCGAATACTGGATTTGCGATCGCGAACAACAATTGATTGAAGTTTATCGACGAGAGAATGCTGTACTTAAGAAAGCGATGACTTTGTTTAAGACAGATCGACTCACAAGTCCTCTCTTGCCAGGATTTAGTTGTGAGGTGGGGTCTGTATTTGGATAAAGTTGTGGTCAACACTTCGTAGATGTGCGAACGGTGTAAACTATACGGGATGGTATAGCCGATATGCGATCGCACTCACTTTCTCTCAAAGTCTGCCTCTTCCGGTTGCCCCATTTCACCTGTTAAAGTGAGGTGCATTCCTTTGAGTTTAGCTCTGTCATGGCTCCACAAATCTTTTACACTCCCCACCAGTTCAAAGCCAAACTTAGATAAACCTTTTATAAAACGCGCCAAACCTTCTGGTGTAAAGGTTGAATCTGGCTCAACAATAAACAGATGACCACCGCCTCGGAGGATGCGTACTGCCTGGGTAAAATATGCCATCAAATCAGACGGTGTACCGAAAAGAGAGAGGCTGTAAATTAGCACCTCTGCTGATTTATCGGGTAGCGGCGGGTTTTCCATTTTACCGCGTACATATTGATTGCTGGGTTGTTCGGGTTGGTGGTGACGGTCTAAACCAATCAGACGGCAAGGCAAATCAGCAAATGGATTCAGACCGCAACCCATATCGATTACGGTTAGATCTGGACGTATGAGCAGCGAGAGTTTACCGCGCAACCATTGATGCGAAAGTTGCAGAATGGGAGAGTTTTTTAGGTGAGCTAAAAACTGACGGGTGTATTCTGGATCGGCAAAACGTTCGTCAGCTTTTGCAGCAGTCATACCGCGAAGTTGTGCGATTTGGTTACGCCATTTTTGGGCCTCAGTTTGCTCGTCGGAACGACGTTCAACTGCTAGCGGTTCGACTCCCATCTCGCGAGTTTGTTTCAGCCAACGGCGCAAGGCTTTCTGAACTTTTGCAGATGCACCATTGGTGTCGTATTTGCCATCAACTGCCACATCGGATAGTTCCCGCTTGCCCTGAATTAATGCCCAAATTTGTTCGTCAATGGTGTGATAGGCAGAGCCATCTCCTCGCGTTGCTAGCATTTTGGTTTGCAGCACACTGACACAAACGCGGTGCTTTTGTCCTTCCCGGTGGAGACGAGCAATTCCCTGCTCAAATTCTGCCCAAGTGTAAGGTAAATCAGCAATAATGATTTGGTTCGCTGTGTCGTCAGCACTGGGGTCAAACAGGGTCAAACCTGTGCCAATTGTCCGAATTGTTCCTACCAGCACGCTCACGCCGTCTGAGTTACGGAAAGCATCGAGCTGTTTTTGGCGTTCATCTTTGGGGGTTTGTCCGTTGATGTGGGCGACTCGATTGGGGAAAAATTCTTCTAAGTACTGGGCGATTTTCTCCGATACATCATCGGTGAGGTAGGTGAGGATAAGAAGTTTACGCGCAGATTCTGCCTGTTGTTGGAGGTAGGCAAGTTTTGCTTCGGTTGCTAGTTTGCGTAATTCGTTGAGTTGTTCTGTGGTTCGCGATTTAGACCATTTGTGAGTCTCCTGCATCTGTTGTTCGATTTCTTCAGGCAGGGGAATATCTACGGGTTGGACATCACAGCTTGGCAGGTGAAGCAATACTGAGCGCTTGCGGCGGCGGATGATATGGGGAAGTAACGCCTCGAACACATCGGCAATATCGCTGAGGCGGCGGTTACTTAGTCGGGAGTGGTCAAACTGAGGCGCGTCATTACTGAGGGTTTGCAGGAGTGACATCGGTTCCGCTAGTTCGTTGATGAGCGGTGTTCCTGTTAAACCAATCGCAGCACCAGCCGCTTGGCGTAAGTCTTTGAGTGCTTCCCGACGCAGGCTACCCTCTTGTTGTCCAGCACGCTTTTTAATGAAGTGAATTTCATCGAGGCAGAGGCAATCAAAAGACTGTTCTGCTAAAGTTGCGATCGCTTCTGATTTCAGCAATTCCTCATAATGCAGCACGTAGAAGGTGAGGTGAGAAGCAGGGGAAGCGGTGAGGGTTTT
>JBFLZA010000124.1:0-16292 GCA_040756535.1 Cyanobacteriota bacterium | reverse complement strand
GATGAATCCCTGCCGCATTTAAATCTATCAGTTGGGTGGGAAGCATATTACGTGCTCGCTCCAAACACAACTGATCGGCCAAAGCTATATTCCCCCGACTACGCCCTTGGTCACTACAGGGGCCATAGTTAGTCACTACATCACCCCAGGATAAGTTGCCTGGGTCAGTATGTCCGAAATAGGTCGGAGTTTGCTGGACGTAGAGAGTACCGTTTTTGACGACCAAGCGATAATTCCCCTCTGCCACACCAATCGCCACCATGCCTAAGGAAGTGGGAGTGTTAAAAAGGCGAGAGTAGGTTGTCAAACTTTGCTGGAGATTGAAAGGAGGAGCCATAATTTTGGCTTCACGTTCAATTTTCACCGATCGCGGCTGACGCTGAATGATAGGAGGAGCCGGCGTTGAGGGGGCAGACAAATTCAATGCTTGAATCTCCTCTGGACTAATCGTAGCGGCTTGGATGCGATCAGTCGTGTTGTTTTGCTTACTAAGTGTTGAGAAGAATAAAGTGGCAATAGCAGTGGTTCCCACCAGACCAAACAGCGTTACTCTTGATAACCAGACCCAAATAGACATCGAATAAATAATTAATCTCCGACCCCACATTCTAGCAGTGAGCTTTCGAGCCGACTAAAATTGTTGTGTAGCTATCGTCATAGGCACACGGATTTGCTTTTTGCGAGTTCCCAGTCTCCAGTCTGCTTGTCCCTAGTGCAGCGGGGGAGCTGGGGAGCTGGGGAGCTGGGGAGCTGGGGAGCTGGGGAGCTCCGGGAGCAAGCTTTTACTTTAATCCTATTGAAGCGGTGAAAAAATTTTGCCGCGTTGCACTAGTAACTAATGACTAATGACCAATGACCCATAACTAATAACACTTGCATCCTCCGCATATATGACGGGGAATGAGTTAAGTTGTCTGAGATACTGGAGTGTTAAGGTTAATTTCGAGCTGACAAGGAAGGAAAATATAGTATGCCTCAAGACCGTCTCTCAACAGGAGTTCCAGGTCTCGATGAGGTTCTTTATGGAGGTCTCATCCCAGGGCAAGCCTATCTAGTGCGGGGTCAACCCGGTACTGGCAAGACGACTCTCGGACTGCACTTTCTCAACGTTGGTATAGAAGCAGGCGAAAAGTCTCTCTATATCACCATGGGCGAACCCGCCGAGCAAATTCGTACCAATGCCGAGTCTCTTGGTTTCGCCGCCAGTGATCTTGCCTTTCTTGACATGAGTCCTACCTCGGAATTTTTCACCGAGGTTCAAACCTATGACATCTTCTCTCCAGCAGAAGTTGAACGAGAACCCACAACCCAACAAATCATTGAGGAGGTAGAATCACTCAAACCCAAGCGGGTATTTCTGGATGCAATGACCCAGTTCCGCTACCTGTCCTCTGACCCCTTTCAGTTTCGCAAGCAAGTGCTATCTTTCTTACGCTTTCTCTTAGAGACGGGCGCTACAGTAGTGTTTACGTCAGAAAGCAGCGACGCTGCTCCGGATGATGATTTGCGCTTCATGAGTGATGGAGTAATTCACTTAACCTACTCCCCCACAGGTAGAACGATTAGTGTAACCAAGTTTCGCGGCTCCGATTTTCGGGGGGGGTTCCACTCGATGCGCTTGACCTCAAAGGGGATGAAGGTTTTTCCCCGCCTACAGCCTGAAATCTACAAGCAGAAGTTTGTCGCTCAGACTGTTGCCTCAGGTGTTCCGGAACTCGATGAACTGATGCACGGAGGGTTAGAGCGGAGTACAGTGACTATTCTTACCGACCCTACTGGTGTCGGCAAGACTACTGTTGGCCTCCAATTCATGAAAGAAGCGGCGGGAAGAGGGGAACGTTCAGTCGTCTACACCTTTGAGGAGGCAGAAGACACGCTTCGGTATCGTTGTGAATCGGTCAATATCCCGGTTTCCGCGATGATCGAGCGCGGCACCCTTGCCGTTGTCCCAGTAGAACCCTTGGACTACACACCCGATGAATTTGCTTGCTTAGTCCGTCAGGAGGTAGAAGACAAAGGGGCACGAATCGTTATGATTGATAGTGTTTCCGGCTATCGACTTTCACTTCGCGGCGAAGACCTGGTCAGTAACTTACATGCTTTGTGCAAGTATCTACAAAACATGGGAGTCACTACTATTTTGGTCAACGAAATGGAACACATTACAGGTGACTTCCGGGCGACGGAAATTGGGATTAGCTACATGGCAGACAACATCGTTTTTCTCCGCTACCTGGAGGTACAGGGCGAAATGCGTAAGGCAATCGGCGTTCTAAAAAAACGAATGTCGAGCTTTGAAAAGACGCTGCGAGACATCGAAATCACCCGCTACGGCATCAAAGTCGGTAAACCCCTTACTCAGCTGCGCGGTATCCTAAGAGGTACTCCTGAGTGGGTTGAGCCGCCTAAATAGAGATGAGTGATGAAGGAAAAGCCGTTAATCTTGGCAGTAGACCGAAATCAGCGCAATTTAGAATTGTTGGCTCAATTCCTAGGAAAGGAAGGATATCAGGTGCTGAAAGCTACCAGCATAGAGGGGTTTGAGCAAGCCTTGACAAATTTGCAAGACATTGATCTAGCGATGGTCGATATCTCAGGTTTTGATCGCCATATTTGGGATTGCTGCCAATGCCTGCGGGAAGAGAAAATTCCTTTTTTTGTCCTATCACCCAAGCAAAGTACTGCCCTACAAAATGAGAGCCTTGCCCATGGTGCTCGGAGTATGCTTGTCAAGCCACTGGTAGTTAAAGAACTGTTAGGAATTATTCACAGCCTGCTGGGTGAAAGAGTATGAACCGAATCTTACTGCTTCTAGCTCACCGAGAAAACTGCCGCCTGTTGTCGGAGTGGCTATCACTGCGCTACGAAGTGTTTTTTCCTCAGTCAGGTAGTCCGATAAAGCCGTTAGAGAAGTTAGTAGAGGAAGAAGCTCCGCAGGAACTTGACCAGCCTTTTGACTTATGTATTTTAGATGGTCCAATGCTTGACCGCCTCTGGAAGCGGGTGCAGCGTCGAAGGCAGGCGGAGTCGGTGTTTCTACCTTTTCTCCTCGTCACCTCCCGTCAGGATGTAGGCATGGCTTCCCGACACCTGTGGCAGAGTGTTGATGAGTTGATTATCAGTCCGATTGAAAAAGTAGAATTGCAAGCGCGGGTGGAAATTTTGTTGCGATCGCGCCGCCTCTCGTTAGCACTCAACGTGGCAAATGAGAAACTCCACACTGAAATAAATGAACACCAACAGACGCAGGAAGCACTGGTTGAAAGCAAAGCCAAGTTGAGTTCTCTCATTCAAAATTCTTCAGATATCATAGCCATTTTAGATAGCGATGGCACTATTAAATATAAAAGTCCATCCACTCAAGATATTTTAGGACTTAGCCCTGAGGAGCTAGAAGGTCAAAATCATTTTGATTTAATTCATCCTGGTGATTCTCAAGAAGCCAGAGAATCTTTTAAAACTGGGTTAAAAAATCCAGGGAAGACACAAGTTTCTGTGTATCGTTTTCGCCATCAAGACGGGTCTTGGCGTTATTTAGAAACAAAAAGCAATTTTATTGCTCATGGTTTGGATCAGATTGTTATAAATTCAAGAGATATCACAGAACGCAAGCAGGCAGAAGAAGAAATTCAAAAAGCTATCGAAAAAGAAAGAGAACTGATTGACCTTAAATCTCGCTTTGTTTCGATGGTTTCTCATGAAATTCGCTCTCCCCTGAATGTGATTTTAGCTTCTACCCAAATCCTTGAACGTTACGGTGAGAAATGGTCGAGCGAAAAGAAAAATGAGTTTTTCTCTCGAATTAAAGAAGCTGTGAGAAAAATGACGGAACTTTTAAATGATGTTTTGCTCCTTGGTAAAGCAGAATTTGGCAGAAAAGATTTCAACCCCGTCCCAGTCGATTTGACACAATTTTGTAACGAGGTGGTGACAGAGATAAAGTTAGGTATTGGTGGCAAGCATAACGTTAATTTTGTGGACAAAAGCCAAGACGCTAATGCTTATGTAGATAAGAAACTCCTACGGCACATCCTTAGTAATTTGCTCTCGAATGCTATCAAGTATTCACCTCAAGGCAGCCGGGTTCATATTGAATTGTCTTGTCAGGATGCCGAAGCAATTTTTGCTATTCAAGACGAGGGTATTGGCATTCCTCTAGAAGACCAAACCCAACTATTTGAATCCTTTTATCGAGCCAGCAATGCGAAAAATATAGCAGGTACGGGACTCGGTTTAGCGGTGGTTAAACAATCTGTGGATATCCACGGTGGCAAAATTGCCGTGAATAGTCAAGTGGGAGTAGGCACTACATTTACTGTGACGCTTCCGATCGCTCAACCCGATAGCAAAAATGGTGGGGCGACAACGATTGCAGCGGATAATAAAGCGGGTGTGCAGTGAGTTGGCCTATCCTCTGCCTTGGATTGGAAGCAATTATCAAAAAAAAGAAGAGAGCCACTTAGGCGACTCTCTCGATCATCAGGGTGCATCTACTAAACATAAGTATAGTTTTTGGGGATGAGGGGTGTCACCCCCTATTCTGTAAAGAGTTGATGAAGAGAGAGTGAGCGATCGCATTTGTTGCATCTAAGTTTAAAAGAGCGAGTGCTCAACTGCCTTATCGTCGCGGGATAATTCTAACTAATGATGACCGAACCGTTTCAGCGTAATCAACCCAAGTTTTTGCCAGCATTTTTACTACTCTTGTGCCTGGGCGTAATGATGTCCCCAACTCGACCCGCTTATGCCTGCTCTTGTGTACGTCCGCCTGCCCCCAATCAAGCTCTAGCAGACGCTACAGTTGTTTTTTCAGGGCAGGTTACGAACATCGAACGGGTCAAGGGCCGACTAAACGTTACCTTTCAGGTTGATAAACACTGGAAAGGGGAGCCAGCTCAAAGCCTGGTTGTCCAGACGCCTGCAACAACTGCCATGTGTGGATACTCCTTTAAAGTTGATCAGATTTATCTTGTCTATGCCAATCGTCGCCAAGGTAAGCTCCAAACAAATCAATGCTCTCGCACCAACTTACTTAGCCGAGCTGCTGAAGATTTATCCGTACTCGATAGTTGACATCCTCCCCGCACGCCGCTGCGCTTTGTACGGGGATTCCACGAATCACTTCCTGGAATTTCTCTTTCTTCGAGTCGGCTTACTTGAAGGAGTTTCCTCACTCAAGCAGAGGTCGTTCTCTCCAGAGACGTTAGTTCCCGTGTGCCCCACGGTACGAAGTGCTTTTTCAAGTATGTTGATAGCTGCGTTCCAGTCTCTGTCTTGTACATGTCCACAATGAGGGCATCTATGAGTTCTTTGACTCAATGACTTCTTGACGGCTTTTCCGCACTTAGAACAGTTCTGGCTGGTGTAGTGGGGTGCAACAGCAACCGTTGCTACCCCAAACACCTTTCCAAAATATTCCAACCAATCTCGGAATGCCGACCATGCAGCATCAGAAATCGACTTAGACAAGCGTCTGTTCTTGACCATATTTCGCACCTGCAAGTCTTCATAGGCAACCAAGTCGTTAGACTGGACTACGCATCTGGCCAACTTCGCAGCAAAATCTTTACGCTGCCTACTTACCTTAAGGTGCTTTTTGCTCAAGCGATTTCTCGCTTTAACCCTGTTCTTAGAGCCTTTTGGGGTATGAGAGAGCCTGCGATTAAGGCGCTTGAGTGCTTTTTCAGACTTTCTCAAATGCCGAGGATTTTCAACAGTCTGCCCATCAGAATCGGTGTAGAAGTGAGTCAGACCAACATCCAACCCAATGGTGTGAAAAGTTGGTTCTCGTTTCTCAAACCGTTCAACATCAAGACAAATCTGAACGTAGTACCCGTCAGCCCTACGAACTATCCTGACTCGCTTAATTTGGTCGAGTTGATAGTAGTGAAGGTCGCGAGTTCCCCACATCCGAAACGTTCCAGCTTTGAACCCATCGGTCAAAGTAATTTCACGTCTATCTGCCGATAGTTTCCATCCACAAGTCTTGTACTCAACCGAAGCATGAGTTTGTTCCCTGCGGAATTTGGGAAACCCCTTTTTCCCTGGTTTCTTGGTTTTACAGTTGTCGTAGAACCTAGAAATTGCTGACCAAGCGCGTTCAGCAGAAGCCTGCCGAGCCATGGAATTGAGCTTTTTTGCCCAAGGATATTCTTTGGCTAGTACGGTGCAATAGTTGTTGAGGTCGTACTTGTTTTTCCCCGGATTATCCATCCAGTACCTAAGACAGCTATTACGAACAAAACGGGCAGTACGCAATACTTCATCTAGTAGGCGATACTGCCCGTCAGTTCCTTTTAGCTTGTACTTATTGTTAGGAGAAACGCTCCAGACGTAAAGAGAGTGTTTATGATGATTACTTAAACGGACTTGATATGATATGTTTTTGGGAAAAAGCCAAGTAACAAAAAAAGCCCAGTTTTACTGGGCAAACGAACTGCTTATTGAGATCAGCCTATATCTTTAAGGCATTAAGAGTTCAACGAATGATCTGGGCTTTAGACGAAGGTAAAGTCCCAAGGGATAACGACATCGGTGGTATCTTGAACCACAGCGATAAGATCGCTCTGATAGTAAATCAAGGTATCGGCGGCACTGGTGCCGAACAAGTTTTCAACGCCTAGTGAGTAGATACTTTCGCTACCATAAACCTGGAACTTATCTCCCTCATCCCAATAGAAGTCCGTAATGATGGCATATCCCGTGCCTAGATAGTACGCTCCAAAAGCGTCTCCCAAAATAAAGGTGTCGGCTCCATCAGAAGTATCTTGAACATCTGCCAGGGATGAACTGGAGTCTCCGGTTAGGATATCGTATTCTCCTGTAATGCCGCCATAACTATTGATGCTGTCATTACCGGAACCGCCCACTAAGGTATCGGTTCCTGTTCCTCCTAGTAACGTATCGTTGCCAGCTTCACCTTTGAGGCTGTCGTTGCCAGCACCACCATCTAAGGAATCGTTACCGTCGTAACCTAAGAGGGTATCGTCACCGACATCGCCATACAGGGTGTCATCACCCGTCCAGCCATTGAGATAGTCATTGCCAGCTTCACCGTTGAGGCTGTCGTTGCCAGTACCACCATCTAAGGAATCGTTACCGTCGTAACCTAAGAGGGTATCGTCACCGGCATCGCCATACAGGGTGTCATCACCCGTCCAGCCATCAATATAGTCGTTGCCGGAGCCACCAGAGAGATTGTTGTTTGCTTCATTACCGAAGAGGGTATCGTCACCAGATCCACCGATCGCATTTTCAATAACAACTCCATTGGCGATGGTGAAACCGCCATAGATGCCTTGAACCGAAGAGATATAACCCCCTGCATTCGGCCCGACTAGGGGGGCATCCTTGAGATTGATGGTGGCATTAGCAGTAGCAGTACTGGCTGAAATCGTATCACTGCCGCCTGCATCCCAAAGGCAGGAGTAGAATGTGCCAGATGTGTTGCTTGTGGGTAATAAGTAAGTATCATTGCCGGTCTTATAGGACATATTTGCCCCATAGAGATACTGAATTGCGGCAATATCAAAAGCCATAGGGGTGCCTTGATAGCCATAATTCAATATCCCGGTGTAGTCGTTTGTATCTAGACCCTGGTTATAGGTCATAGTAGTCCAAACACCCTGATTGAGACCGTAATTTCCTGTATCCCGAGAAGAATCAACCCCTGGATAGATACTGGAACCGCCCCCTGTATCGTGGGGATGAGCCAAACCCAAACCATGCCCTAATTCATGAATTAGGGTAATGAACCCATCTCCACCCTGTTGCAAACCGGCTTCATCCCAACCTCTTCCTTCCCAGTTAAAGTAGCCAATCCCTTCTCCAAATTCACCGGGGGGATTGAATGCTCCTAATGCATCGAATTCAGAGCTGTTGACCAAAGTAAACTTTAAGGTTGCATTGGGATTGTTGTCGGCAGTTTCGACAAAGTTAATATTGGCGACATTAGACCAAGTGGTTAAGGCTTGTTGCATCGCAGCCTTTTCAGAGTCGAACCAGGGTGTATCGACGGTATCAATGTCGTCGTAATTATCATCTAGGGAAGCATCGCTCCAGAAGGAGTAGGTGATTGTGTTGCCATAGTTGTTTCCTCCCCAGAGAATGCCATCGATATAGGGATTAGAGTGTAGCACGAGCATCTCCTAATAATCATCAATGTGTTGTATGGATACTCCCACTGAAAAAAACTTCTGTGGAGTAGTACACTGAGGGGTCATCGTATCGCGCCCAAGATACCCCATCCCAGAGTACGTCTTGCTTCGCTAACGTAGGGTGGGGAGGATCATTGCGCTCCGAGAGTGGGGTATGGGGTGTGGGGATTCTTTCCCACCGGAATACGGCAACATCAGGGATAATTGAATCACCCCCAAAGGTGCAGCGTAGTTGTGGGAAGGCGTAAGCAATTTTTGGTGCTTCGGTTACTTGATTGATGACTGTACAAAGTTTAGCTTGTAATCGGCTATGTTCGCCTTGAGGCATGGGTTTGTGAATAATTTCCCCATTGATAAATTCTGATGCAGGCTTAGTTTCTGGAAGTTTTAGAAACTCTTCCAGGGTGAACTGGTGTTTAATGACTGAGGTCACAGGGCGCTCATCCTTCATCAGTTTTTAGGAAAGGCTAGTTTAATTATCTGCGATCGCACTTTCACCTCATCCAATGTACGCAAGCGTTGCATCCCGAAGAAAGCTGCTCGCGCCCTCAGCTCACCCCAAGTGCTAAGATTGCGCTATTCAAAGATTAGATTGGCAGTTAAATAAAGAGCAAAACATGACTCTAGAGGTAGTTTTAAATCTAGTGAAGCAGCTTTCCCTTGGAGATAAGTTGCGGTTGATTAAGCTAGTGGTTCCTGAAATCGAACAAGAGTTAGTTGCTGAGTGTCCTACTCCTCGCCAATCGTTGTGGGGTTTGTGTGCTGACTTGGGAACAGCCCCATCTGCAACTGATATTGATGAGGTTCGGAAGGCAGAATGGGCTAATTTCCCAAGGGAGGATATTTAGTGCTGCGTGCTGTTGCTGATACACACGCCGTTATCTGGTACATCTTTGGCGATGCTCGACTTTCGACCACTGCCCGGAACACAATAGAACAGATAGCTGCTGAGGGGCATCAAGTCGCTTTTTCGTCGATTACGCTTGCTGAAATTGTTTATCTGAGTGAAAGAGGGCGTATTGATGCGACTACTCTTGACCGTTTATTAAGGGCAGTTGAGGGCGAAAATGCTGTTCTAGCTGAGGTTCCCTTTGACCGTAATATAGCTCAATCTTTAATGAGAGTTGAACGCTCGCAAATTCCAGATTTGCCCGATCGCATTATTGCCGCTACAGCTTTATATCTAGAGTTGTCCCTAATTAGTCGCGATCGCAAAATTCAACTGTCAGATATAGACACTATCTGGTAAGGGACATGAATGTTTGTGCGATCGCTCGCATATTCACCTCATCCAATACGATCGCAACCCATCTCACTGTTGCCGATTGCGATCGCAGTTCCTAAAATCTGTACAACTGTTGAGCGATGTCTGGCGACAAGCCGCTGCACGTCTACGCATTTTAGAAAAGCAGGTTTTGTTAGTCTTGCTTCGCTCATTGTCACTACAGCTCAAGCTGTTGTTAGGAATGCTGAAGCTGGGGTTATCGCGCCTCTCCCCTAACCCCTACTCTTAACTCTCTTCTTGACTCCAGACATACTTTTGACAAGTTTCGCAGGCTTGCTTCTCCACCTCAGTCTGAGGATTTTTAAACACGGGATGGTAACGTAATCGGTTACAGCAAACTTCGAGCCACGATTGCCAACTGCCTCGCCATAAGCGCACCGTCTTATCTTGACTACCACTGACAATCATCTTGCCATCCGTGCTAATGGCGACTGACATGACAGATTCTTCATGCCCTCGCAAGGGTTGACCAATCGGGTTGCCCTGGATGTCCCACAACCGCACGGTTTTGTCTCTACTACCACTGACAATCATCTTGCTATCCGGGCTAAAGACGACTGACATGACAGATTCCTCATGCCTTCGCAAGAGTTGACCAATCGGGTTGCCCTGGATGTCCCACAACCGCACCGTTTTATCAGCACTACAGCTGACAATCATCTTGCCATCCGGGCTAATGGCGACTGACATGACAGATTTCTCATGCCCTTCCAAGGGTTGACCAATTGGTTTGCCTTGGATGTCCCACAACCGCACCGTTTTATCAGCACTACCACTGACAATCATCTTGCCATCCGGGCTAATGGCGACTGACATGACAGATTTCTCATGCCCTTCCAAGGGTTGACCAATCGGGTTGCCTGAAATGTCCCACAACCGCACGGTTTTATCTTGACTACCACTGACAATCATCTTGCTATCCGGGCTAATGGCGACTGAAGTGACAGATTTCTCATGCCCTTCCAAGGGTTGACCAATCGGGTTGCCTGAAATGTCCCCCAACCACACGGTTTTATCTTGACTACCACTGACAATCATCTTGCCATCCGTGCTAATGGCGACTGAAGTGACAGAACTGTTATGCCCTCGCAAGGGTTGACCAATTGGCTTGCCTTGGATGTCCCACAACCGCACGGTTTTATCTTGACTACCACTGACAATCATCTTGTCATCCGGGCTAATGGCGACTGACATGACAGATTCCTCATGCCCTCGCAAGGGTTGACCAATCGGGTTGCCCTGGATGTCCCACAACTGCACAGTTTTGTCTCTACTACCACTGACAATCATCTTGTCATCCGGGCTAATGGCGACTGACATGACAGATTTCTCATGCCCTCGCAAGGGTTGACCAATCGGGTTGCCTGAAATGTCCCACAACCGCACGGTACTGTCCTCGCTACCACTGACAATCATCTTGCCATCCGGGCTAATGGCGACTGACATGACAGATTTCTCATGCCCTCGCAAGGGTTGACCAATCGGGTTGCCCTGGATGTCCCACAACCGCACGGTTTTGTCTTGACTACCACTGGCAATCGTCTTGCCATCCGGGCTAATGGCGACTGACATGACAGATTCCTCATGCCCTCGCAAGGGTTGACCAATCGGGTTGCCCTGGATGTCCCACAACCGCACGGTTTTATCTTGACTACCACTGACAATCATCTTGCTATCCGGGCTAATGGCGACTGAATAGACCCAACCCTCATGCAAGGATTGACCGATGGGGTTGCCTGAAATGTCCCACAACCGCACGGTTTTGTCCAAACCTCCACTGACAATCATCTTGCCATCCGGGCTAATGGCGACTGAATAGACAGATTGCTTATGCCCTTCCAAGAGTTGACCGATGGGGTTGCCTGAAATGTCCCACAACCGCACGGTTTTGTCCAAACTTCCACTGACAATCATCTTGCCATCCGGGCTAATGGCGACTGACATGACAGAACTGTTATGCCCTCGCAAGGGTTGACCGATGGGGTTGCCTGAAATGTCCCACAACTGCACAGTGCTGTCCTCACTACCACTGACAATCATCTTGCCATCCGGGCTAATGGCGACTGAATAGACAGATTGCTTATGCCCTTCCAAGGTGATTGGCATTCTAACCCTTGTCATCGCTTGATTGAGACTGTCCTGAACGGGAGCGAGAATCTTCTCTTCACTCAACTGCTCTAAATTCAACCCCATTGTTTGAATTGCCAGCACCAACCCATCTAACGGTTGAACAGGCAGTAAATTCAACACCCTCGCTGATTGTTCTCGCAACTTAGATTCAGTGAGTGCCTTATCTTTGTCAGCTAACGTCTGCTTTAAAGAAGCATTGAGTGCTTGTTCTCTTTGAAGCTGCTCGTCTTTTTCTCTTTGTAGGCGATCGCGAAGTTTTATACTCTCCTCAATAAACTCCTGAGCAACTCCATCCAAAAAGCCAAGATTGAGGTAATCCCTTTGATAATCTTCAGCCTCAACTAATCTACCTTCCCGCAGTAATAACCCTTCAGGTTTTCCCTTCGCTGTCCATTCTTTAGCATCAGCTTCAATCCTGCGCTCGATTTCTAAAGGTATTCGGTAATCTTCCACCCAATCACGTAGCTTTTCCCAATGACGAATTAGTGCCTCATGGGTAATGTCAATTACAGCATTAGGCTTTAGCTGACTAGGCTTTAATGCATCCATTTGAATAGGTGACAAATCCTGAGATTTTGATGGAGCAGGAGTAGTTGACCTGCATGAATCCGGAATAACCCCACCCCAACCCTCCCCTTGGTAAGGGGAGGGAGTTAGATCTCTTGCTTCCCCCCTTAGCAAGGGGGGATTGAGGGGGGTCGAAGCAATTCTCGCAGGAGGTCTATCGTTCAACCCTGCCTCAGTGGTAGTAATTAACCTTGCTTCTGCCAACTTCCTAATCACCCCATCTAACAGCGCCTCAGAATGCTGAGAATTAATTAAATCCTCTTTACGCGCCCGCCTACGAGTATCTGCTACTTCACCAAGCTGAGTGAGTTCTAGGAAAATTCGTTGAGCAACAGGCTTCTCCTCTTCATTGAGAGATTCATAAACCTCATTAGCTCGTTTTTCCAGAATTCCTTTAATCCCACCCTTATCGCCCCCTAACTGCTCGTAGGAAAAGAGGGTTAACCAGTTCATTACTGGTTCCTGCCGAGCTTTCCAGAGTTCCATCAGCGTGTACTGCAACAGTGGTAAACTTCCTGGTGAGTCTGCCACATCTTCAATCATCCGCGTAACTAACTGTGGCTGAACTTCCAAGCCTACTTGTTCAGCAGGTTTAACAATCGCCTCTTCTAACTCCTTTGAAGTCATCGGCTTGACTGTCACAAAATGCTTGTCAATCTTGTTAGCTAATCCAGCATATTCAGTACACTTACCTAAGAAATCTGCCCTCATCGCTAAAACTAAGCAAAGCTTATTGTCTTCCCGCTCTACAGCACTCAGTAGGCAATCAAAAAATTGCTCCAGTTCCCTACTGTCTTGACACATGGTGAAGCATTCTTCAAACTGATCGACCACCAATACTACGCGACTCGTCTCGGCTTCGGTGACTAGCTGATTCAACTCATTCGCTGGTCTATCAATTACTGCTTCTAAATTCTGAAGGGGATGCTCACCAGGGGCAAATGGTTGATAGATTTGCCAGCGATTGCTGCCTGTTAACTTGACACCTAAATTCAATTGATGGAGTAATCCAGCTCTCAAAACTGAAGACTTACCACTCCCTGATGCTCCCAAAATAGCAATAAAATTCTCTGTGCGAACTTGCTCAATCAACTCATCCGTCAGCGCAGTTCGTCCCCAGAAAAAGTGAGCATCTTCTTGCTTAAAATATTCCAATCCCTTGTAAGGACAAATCCCTTCATCCGGTGAATTAACTGATTTTGGCTTACAGGTGGTAAGGATAATCGAACTGCCAGAGTTGTGACAAAGGGGACGCTGAGTTTCGGTCTTTAGCTCTTTGTTGATAAAATCAGCCAAGGTTTCCGTTGTCACCCAACCATCAGGACGTTCTTGTGGATCAAGTCCTTTAAGCAAGGCTCCTGTCAACACCCCATGAATGCCACTTATCTCCTCATAAGCCACTTCAAACCCACGAGAGGCAGTAATCAAACAGCGATCGCGATCTTCCTGGTTACCTGGATCAGCTTCCTTGAGATGCTCGTCAACATTGAATAACTCACCACTGTAACAGCAATCCAACCAGACAATCTGCTGCTTAATTGAGCTTTTTTCTAACAACTCCCGCAGCCAAGGTAAAGGCAAACCCCACTTCTCATCATCAGGATTAACATCACTAGTGGCTAAATAACCTTTTTTGATGCGCGAATCATCTCGCAGTCCATGTCCAGAGAAAAACAATAGTGCCGTGTCTGGTATATTGCCTCCCTCAGGCAGAAAAAGCTGTTCTATCGCTTTCCTCAATTGCTTGAGAGAAACCTCTGTTTGGCGTCCGACACGAAGCGAATTATCTTTTTGAACCGATTCAGGGATGCGTTTCACCCGAAAGTTGCCATACTCTGTCAGCCGTTGGGCAATGGCTTCAGCATTCTCTGATGGCGTTCTTAACGATTTGAGGCGTGGAGTCTTATAAGTATTAATTCCAACAACCAAAGCATCCCGGCTGGCATTCTGGCTCATAAGAAATCGCTTGCATCAGAGGTGTTACCTTGCTAATACACAACTTCAGCTAGTTTTCCCGGAAATAACACTTCTCAGGATAGATGCGTAATTTTGTCCAGAATTCATGTAGCTAGCTAGTAGGAAGCTATAAACTAGGATGTTTTTTCATGACCAAACTCACACCCATCAAGCTAGACGACGACACCGTTATCTATATCGAAGCTACAGAGAATGTAGATGCTCCCTCTGTTAGTACTGAAGAATCGGCAGTAGAACGAGGAAGGGATGATTATGGGTTGAGTGATAACTTACAGCAACAAGCCATCCAAAGCTTCAAAGCGATTGAAACGACGATTTACGCTTACACCCAATACACACTGAATGCATTTAAGCAAGTTGCGATCGCCAATATCGATAAAGTTACCTTAGAATTCGGCATCGAACTTGGTGGTGAAGCAGGCGTTCCTTACGTAACAAAAGGCTCAGCTAAAAGTAACCTTAAGATTACGGTAGAATGCTCCTTTCCTAAAGAAACTTAAAAGCAGCCATCTCCAGCTAGCCATTCTTCAGGAAGCTGACGAGAGTGCTAGCTGTTTTCCCCTCAAAGGTAAAGTAATGAATCTCACTGATTTAGCCTTCGCATCTGCACTCGAACAAGCCCAACTCATCCGCCAACGCGAAGTCTCACCCTTAGAGTTAGCAGAACTTTACCTCAATCGCATTCAACAATTCGATTCCCAACTAGGAAGTTATTTCACCGTCGCTTCAGAGAGGGCAATAGCCGATGCCAAAGCCAAAACTGAGCAATTAGCACAAAGCAAAGACACCTCAGAACTGTCTCCATTTTTCGGCGTCCCCATTGCTATCAAAGACCTTAACGCCGTTGAAGGCCTTCGCGTCACCTACGGGACACCCGTGCTAATGGATAAAATTGCTGCCTACAGTGATGGCGTCGTGATGCGAATTCAGCACGCTGGCTTCACCATTCTCGGCAAAACCGCAACATCAGAACTGGGTTCCTTGCCCTACATCGACCAACCTGGATTCCCCCCCACACGCAATCCCTGGAATCTCGACTACAGCGCCGGAGGGTCGAGTGGTGGTGCAGCGGCCGCCGTAGCAGCCGGTTTAATACCCATCGCTCAAGGTTCTGATGGGGGGGGTTCGGTTAGAGGGCCAGCTTTTTGTTGTGGGTTAGTGGGGATTAAACCCTCACGGGGTCGGATATCTTATGCGCCAGTGGGGGATTTTCAAAACGGCATTGCAACTAATGGTAGCCTCGGCCGTACTGTTGCCGATGCGGCAGCGTTGTTGGATGTCATGTCCGGTTATATTACAGGCGACCCCTACTGGTTACCCAATCCAGAAATCCCGTTCGTTGAAGCGGCGAGTCAATCGCTGGGACAGTTGCGGATTGCGTTTTCCACTGCAATGCCCCCCCTCGGTGAAGCAGTAACGCTGTGTCAGCAAAGTGTCTTGGAAACGGTGCAATTGCTAGAAGGCATGGGCCATATTGTTGAACCAGGTTGTCCAGATTTCACAGGACTGATTGAACCCTTTACTAAGATATGGCAAGCCGGTATTGCCGCTGCTGGAATTCCTCCCCAAGTCCTGAGTCCGATGAATCGCTGGATTGCCCAACAATCCGGTTCGGCAGGGGAATACTTGCAAGCCGTTCACCAAATGCAAGTGATTTCGCGGCGAATTGTGGGCTTCTTTGATGCCTTTGATGTCTTGGTAATTCCCACTTATATGCATCCCCAAATCCGGGTTGGGGAGTGGGCGGATTTAAGTCCAGAAGAGACGTTACAAAAAATTATTCATTGGATTGCGCCTTGTCCACCGTTTAATGCTAGCGGATTACCTGCGATCGCACTTCCCACTGGGTTTGATTCTGACACAAATTTACCCCTTGGTGTGCAACTGGTAGGACGCCCTGCTGCTGAAGCCACCCTGATTGCCTTAGCTGCCCAATTAGAGGCAAAATATTCGATTAGCGATCGCCGCCCTCCAGCCTTCTCCTGTTGAAGGGTGTCTAACTTGACTTAAAGAGCCAACTATCGAATTCGTTGGCTTAGGGATATTATGTTTTTTAACGCAGAGGGTCACAGAGGTTTTCGCAAAGGTCGCAGAGGTTTTGCAGGAAAATTTTAGACCTTTATCAATGGTGTAGCGGGGTAAGTCCTGGGAACGAGAGGAGGTGTGGGATTTTACCC
>JBFLZA010000123.1:0-16297 GCA_040756535.1 Cyanobacteriota bacterium | reverse complement strand
TTTAGTGCTGGGAGTACGGCATTTGGAATGGCTACAACCCTTAGAATTAGTGGCTTTCGATCAGATGGTGCGGTGGAAACCCAAGACACCTCCTGACCCTCGAATTTTAGTTGTGGCTATTACAGAGGCAGATATTCAGGCACAAAATGAGTGGCCCCTCTCCGATAAAGTTGTGGCTCAACTATTAGAAAAACTGCAACAACATCAGCCTAAAGTTATTGGTTTAGATTTATATCGCGATATCCCTTACCCACCTGGTAATACCGCCTTAGTTGAGCAACTCCAAGCTCCTAATGTGATTGTCATCGAAAAACTGCCCGATCCCGACAATCCTGGTGTACCAGCACCTGATGTACCAGAAGAACGCATCGGTTTCAATGATTTGGTCATCGATCCCGATGGAGTCGTGCGTCGCAATTTGATGTATGCCTTCACGGATACAGAAAAGTTCTACTCGTTTTCCTTGCGGTTGAGTTTGAGCTATTTGGCAGATCGAAACATTTCCTTTCGTGTTGAGCCTAACTCTCTCCATTTAGGCAAAACTGCGTTTGTCCCAATTGATGCTGATTCAGGCGGATATCAGGCGATTGATTCCCTAGGGTACCAAATGTTGCTCAATTACCGATCGCCTCCGGTAGCGCAGCAGGTGACGCTAACACAAGTTTTGAACGGGCAATTCAATCCACGCGGGGTAAAAGATAAGATTGTACTGATCGGGACTACAGCACCCAGTCTCAAAGACCTTTTCGCCACCCCCTACAGCGTAGCAGCTAAAGATAACCCTGGCATGGCTGGGGTTATCGCCCATGCTCAAATGCTGAGCCAAATTTTGAGTGCTGTTCTAGATGAACAACCCTTGTTTTGGTTTTGGCCCAATTGGGTGGAAGTGCTGTGGATTGGGGGATGGGCAGTAGTTGGTGGTAGTTTAGTCTGGCGAACTAATCAGCCGCTAGTTTTAGGTTTAGGTGAAATTGCCGCGATCGCTATTTTACTTGGCATTAGTTATAGTCTGTTTCTCCACCAGGGATGGGTTCCCGTGGTAGCCCCAGCTTTAGCCTCAATTATCACTGGCGGGTCGATGATTGTTTATCGAATGCAACAGGCACGACGGCAACAGCTGATGGTGATGAAGCTGCTGGGACAGCAAACCTCACCAGAAATTGCCAAAGCATTGTGGAGTTCGCGCGATCGCTTAATCGAGTCGGGTATCTTACCAGGGCAAATGCTAACTGCCACCGTGTTATTCACCGACATCAAAAACTTTAGCACTATCTCAGAACAGCGATCGCCAGCCGTGGTCATGAGTTGGTTAAATGAATACTTGAGAGTCATGACGACCGAAATCCAGGCTCATCACGGTGTCATCAACAAATTTATGGGCGATGGTTTGATGGCCGTGTTTGGTGTGCCAATCCCTCGCACTACTCCAGAAGAAATCGCAGAGGACGCACAACGGGCGGTTAATTGTGCCTTAGCAATGGGCAGACGATTAGAACAACTAAACCCAGATTGGGGGCAACGGGGTTTGCCCGTGATTCAGATTCGGGCGGGAATTTATACCGGGCCTGTCATGGTTGGTAGTTTAGGTGGGAAAGACCGCTTGGAGTATGGGGTAATTGGTGATACGGTTAACACTGCGGCACGATTGGAAAGTTGCAAAAAAGACCGCCAAGAGAGCTTTTGTCGCATCCTCATTGGTCACGAAACTCTCATTCACCTTCAGGAAAAATTTCAGGTGGAACCCTGGGGATTTGTAGAGTTGAAGGGCAAGCAAAAAACAGTCGATGTCTACCGCGTTATTGGGAAGATGGGGGATAAGAACCCCCCTAACCCCCCTTATTAAGGGGGGAATAATAGTGCAAACTTGATGTGGAGCAGCTTAGTGGTAAACTCCCTTGGAGCCCTCTGCCCTCTGCCCTCTGCCCTTTGCCCTGGAGCCTTTCTTATCGATTCTCCTGGGAATCTGTGCGTCCGGCAAGTTGCCCAACGACTACCGATAACTCCTCTGGAGAGACGGGTTTAGGGACGTGCATCTGAAACCCGGCGGCGAGAGCTTGATTGCGGTCTTCGACCTTAGCGTAGGCAGTCAGTGCTAAGGCAGGAATTTTTCCGCCTTGTTCTGGAGGCAAAGCCCGAACTTGGCGAATTAGGTCGTAGCCATTTTCTTCTGGCATACCAATATCGCTGACTAGGACGTGCGGCTTAAATTTTGGAAGTGTTTCCAGTGCCTCCCTCGCTGTTGCCGCAGCCATCACTTCAGCGCCGTCCCCCTCCAGGATTACACTCAGCAACTCCCGCGTATCCGCTTCATCATCTACAACCAAAACGCGCAAATTGTCAAGAGATAGGGAACCGTTTTCCGGCACGGCATCTGATATTTGTGGTTGCATCAGTGCTGACTCGCTGTTTGACCTTTGAGCCGTGGCGATGGGAAAACTCACCGTGAACGTTGCACCCTGTCCTTGTCCTAGGCTTTCTGCTCGAACAGTACCGCCTTGCAATTCTACTAGGTAACGGGCGATCGCTAATCCCATCCCTAAACCACCATGCGATCGCGTAATCGAGCCATCCTCCTGACGGAAGCGGTCAAACACGAAGGGGAGAAATTCAGCACTGATGCCAATACCCGTATCAATGACTTGGACTTGAACCTGGTCGTCAATTTGTTCAAGCCGAACTTCAATACGCCCTTGTTTGGGAGTAAACTTAACCGCATTAGAGAGTAGATTCCAGAAAATTTGCTGCAAGCGGTTGGCATCCCCTAAGATCAGTCCGGCTGTGGGGTCTAAATGAGACTGGATTTGAATAGACTTAGCTTCAGCCGCTGAACGGATGGCAACCATCGTCCGTTCAATAATCGGAACCAGTCCGACGGGAGAGACATCTAGGTTCAGCTGTCCCGTGATGATGTGGGACATATCCAGGACATCTTCAATCAGTTGTGCCAGGGATTGGGTATTGCGAGAAATCGTCTCCATCGCCCGCGCCATCGTTGCTTCATTCAAGCGGCGCGAGGGCAAGAGTTTCGTCCAACCCAGTATCGAGTTGAGGGGTGTGCGGAGTTCGTGGGAAAGGGTTGCCAGGAACTCGTCTTTCAGGCGGTTGGCTTGGACTAATTCCTCCGATTGTTGCTTTAATGCTGCCTCAGCAAATTTGCGATCGCTAATATCTAGAATGAACGCAACCGATTCTTCTCGCGCCTCGCCTAGCAGCACGAAGCCAACCAGCACCCAGACACGAGTTCTGTCTTTGCGAATGTACTCTTTTTCATAAGGAGTACAGCGTCCTGTTTCCTGTGCCTCGGCAATGCCAGCTTCATCTAGGGGCAGATATTCTGGTGGAGTCAGGTCGATCCAGCGCAATCGACCCGCTTGGAGGTCTTCGCGAGTGTAGCCGATAATCCGCAGGAAGGCGTCGTTTACTTCCCGGATTCCCCCATACACATCGCCAAAGAGAATCCCAATCACGTCTGATTCGGCAAATCGATGCAACCGTTCTTGACTCTCCCGTACTTCTGCTTCTGCCTGCTGGCGTTGGATCGCTTCTGCCAGGATATTGGCAACCGCTTGCAGAAAGTGAATATCATCTTGGGTGAAGGTGCGCTGTTGAATGGTGTGGGCACCCAAAACACCCCAAGGTCGCTCCTGTCCGGCAATAATCGTACTCAGTCCACTCACAACCCCGTGATTGTGAAGCAGGGGGAGACCACTGAAGCGGGTTTCGCTGCCCAAGTCGGTGACGACAACTGGCTGGGCGGACAACAAGGTATAACCAGCTTGAGAATCGCATCCCACGCCTACAGTGGCATGTCCAACGAGTCCTTGGTGCCAACCAACCCCGGCCCGTAAGAGCAAGGCATCGCCACTGGGGAGAAGTTCTAGAACCTTGCAATATTCAACATCCAGCGTTTGAGCGATCGCACTCGTCGCTTCTTGCATTAATGTAGTTAAGTCTATGCCTGAGAGTGCTTGTTGACCCAACTGCGCGATCGCTTCCTGTTGGCGTGCCCGCGCTCTCAACTCGTCTTCCGCCCGTTTGCGATCGGTAATATCTGCTGCCATTGAGATTACTGTACGCCTACCATCCGGAAGTCGTCCTAGAGGGGCAGAACTAAAATCCCAAATTCTGCGGGTTCCCTGCTTTGTGATGATGGCGAATTCTCCTTCCCTGACTTTGTCATTCAACTCATATAAGCGATCGATGGCCTCTCGCACAATTTCCTGGCGTTCTCCATAAGCTTTTTGAGTCCAGTCCGCAATGGTAGGAATTTCCTCATGGCTATACTCAGTCAATTGAGTCCAACATTGGTTGATTTGGAGAATTTCACCGTCTTCAACATGAATTACGATGGGGAAAGGGGCATTTACAACCGCCTGACGAAATCGTTCTTCACTTTGCCGCAGGGCTTCCTCTATCTGCTTCTGCTGGTGGATTTCCGTGGCAGTTCCGAACCACTTGATAATTTGACCTTCATTGTCTCGTAGGGGTAAACCCCGACTGAGAAACCAGCGAAATTCTCCGTCTGCTCGTCTAATCCGGTGTTCACACTCGTATAAATGCCCCGTCTGTAATGCTTCTGTCCAGGCATCTACTGTGCGCTGCTCGTCTTCTGGGTATAAAACGGGTTTCCATCCCCAGTCGTGCCCTGCCTCTTGAAGAATGCCACTGTATTCGCTCCAGCGTTGATTGTAGTAGTCTACGGCTCCATCCGGTCGAGCCGTCCAAACAATTTGTGGCATAGATTCGGTAACTAACCGGAATGTCTGTTCACTCTGCCTTAGCGCCTCCTCTGCTTGCCGAAGTTCACAAAGGGCGCGATCGCGTTCTGCAACCTTGTGTGCCAGTTGCCGATTGGTGGCTTCAAGCTGGGCGGTGCGATCGATGACTCGTTGCTCCAGGTCTGCATTCAGTTGGCGAATCTGGGCTTCAGCTTGCTTGCGGTCGCTGATATCCTCAACAATGTATGCAAATCTGGAAGGATTGTCAGGACTAACTGTAATGGCGTTGACTGTTGCGGATAGCCACCTTTGACCCTCAGCCGTATTGTGAGCATATTCAAAGCGGACAGGGGCTTGGGTACGTTCCGCCTCGCGATAATATCGAATCCACTGGCAGATGTGTTCTTGAGGAACACCCATGTCGCTGGCAAACCGATTCCGCATCTGTTCTGGACGCAGGCCGAAAAGCTTTGCCGCCGCTGCATTGTCAGAAAGATGCACAATGTCATCGCCTACCAATTCCACAACCCCCATCATCATAGAGGCGCTGTCGAAGAAGCTACCGAGGGTTTGTTCTGCTTGCTTGAGGGCGGTAACATCCCGACCTTCGGGAATCAGCAGTACTACTTGCCCTGCCTCGTCCCGTACAGGTTTGAGGGAGAAGTCAATTGTCGCTACGGTATTGCCAGCACCTAAGACATCCACTTCGTAACGCACGAATTCACCGGAGGCAGAACGAGCGATCGCTTCTCTCAATTGGTTCTGCGTTTCTTCTGAGAACGTCCACCACCGCGCCTCCCAAAATGGACGCCCAATCACATCTAAGCGCTGTAGTCCGCCAAAGTCTAGTGCCGTCTGATTCGCTTCTAAAAGGATGCCATCCGGCTGCATCAGCCCCATAAATTGGAAAGTTTGGTTAAAGATGGCACGAAACCGCCGTTCGCTCTCCCGCAGCGCCTCCTCAACTCGCTGGCGTTCTATAATTTGCTGTTGCAGTTGGATATTCGTTGCTGAAAGTTCAGCCGTTCGTTCCTGAACCCGAATCTCTAGTTGATCGTAAGCGTTTTGCAGTGCATCCTCTGCCCGTTTGCGCTCAGTCATGTCGCGGGTTACCTTGGAAAAACCTTGGAGATTTCCCGCTTCGTCTCTTAATGCTGTCATTACCACATTTGCCCAGAAGCGGGAGCCATCTTTCCGAATGCGCCAACCCTCGTCTTCAACCCGACCGACTGTTGCGGCGACCTCTAGGTAGTGAGTGGGCTTATTGCGCTCAATATCTTCCTCAGGATAGAAGCGAGAAAAATGCTGTCCAATAATTTCATCGGCTCGGTATCCCTTGAGGTTTTGTGCGCCGATATTCCAACTCATAACACCACCATTGGGGTCGAGCATGAAAATCGCATAATCTTGCGCGGACTCGACCAGTAAGCGGTAACGCTCTTCGCTCTGTGTCAAAGCCTCCTGACCGGATTTGATTCGCTCCTTCGCGGAGGTTAAGCCTGAAATTGTCCCACTAATTAACAACCCTTCCAGGACAAACAAAAGCAGTCGCACGTTTTGTCCTAAATCTTGATCGAACAATGAATAGATCGGAGATAAAAATAAATAATCGCTGATGAAAGCTGCCAACATCGTCGCCAATACTCCCGCACCCCTGCCGCCATACACAGTGCTAACCATTACAGCAGCAAAAAACAGGAGAAACGGGCTTTCTACCTCAAGTAAGGGGTCGAGGAGTAACTTAAGCGAAATTGCGATCGCTACGGCCAATACAGCGATACCGTAACGTAGCCACAGGGAATGAACTGGTCTTAATAGGTTTGTAAGGCTCATAACTCATGTTAATTTAGGAGCCACTGGCAGTTCTTCCCGCCAGGTTCGCCACAACGGTAAGTAACTGCATAGGCTCAATCAGCTTCGATCCGTGCATCTGGAAACCTGCCCATAGGGCGTGGTTGCGGTTTTCTTTTCTAGCATAGGCTGTCAGAGCCGATCTAGTGTTTTGCATCAGGCGGCTGTTCTGAAACTGCAAGCAGCACATACCTGTCATGGCAAATTCCAAAAATAATTTATTCCGCAAAGAAGCACTGGAGCGTTTATCTTCTCCTGAAGGTGCCGACCAACTTATACAAGTTGTTAGTCCCAAGAACTGGATTGCTCTATTCACAACAGGTTCATTGTTAACAATAGCTTTAGTTTGGAGTGTTTTTGGACGCATCCCGATTACTCTGAAGGGTAAAGGAGTGCTGATTGAACCGCGCAAAGTTGTAAATTTCGAGTCACCCATTGCTGCACAATTAAAAGAGCTAAAGGTAGAGCCTCGGCAGTGTGTTGAAAAAGGTCAGGTACTGGCAACCATTGACCCGTCCCAAATTAATCAGCAACTCCAACAACAACGCACCAAACTCACAGCCCTTAAAACCCAAAATCAGGAACTTAGTTCTGTTGAGCGGCAACAACGCAACCAGGAAAAACAATTTATTCAGCAACAGCGTCAAGCTATCGAGCAACGCCTCCAAGGTGCTAGAGAGATCGCACCTGAGTTTAACAATAGAGAAATAGAAGCGATCGCAAAACAGCGACAGGTAATTCAGCAAAAACTCCAAAATGCTCGCGAGTTGGCTCCAGTTCTCCAGCAAAGACTCGAAAACCGCCGTCAGCTCAAAGCAGCCGGGGCAATTTCCAGTGATGCCTTACTAACGGCAGAACAGACTTACCTAGAGGCTCAGACTCAAATTACCGAACTCCAAGCCCAGTTGCAAGAACTGAACATTCGAGAAGTGAAGGCAAAACAAGCTTATCAAGACAGCCAAAGTCAGATTGCTGAACTTCAGGCCGAGTTGCAGGAACTCGACAGCAAGGAAAAAGCGATCGCGCAACAAAACCTGGAAGCAGCAAACACTCGCAGTAATCCAATTCAGGAAGTTCAGCAAACGATTGCCCAGCTAGAACTGAAATTACAAGAAAATAGCCAAATTGTCAGTCAGCACAGCGGATGCATCTTAGAACTCACCGTCGCTACTGGAGAGTTTGTGAGTCCGGGAACTCGTTTAGGTTCCATCCAACTGGATACCTCATCTAGCCAGATGATAGCTGTTACCTATTTTCCCGTGGAAGATGGCAAAAAGATTCAACCTGGGATGGAGGTTCAGATTACACCCAATACCGTAAAAAGAGAACAATTCGGTGGTATCCTTGGCCGCGTTACCAATGTTTCAGCTTTCCCAGTCACGAAGCAGGGTGCCGAGAGGGTGGTGGGGAATGCGGAAGTGGTGGAAAGTGTGATGCCTAAAGGGGGTGCGATCGCAGTTTTTGCTGAATTAAAACGGGATGCATCTGCTTTGAGTGGCTATCGGTGGTCTACTTCAGAAGGGCCACAGCTACAATTGACTCCTGGAACCACGACTTCTGCTCTGGTTACGGTGAAGAAGCAGGCTCCAATTGAGTTTGTTTTTCCTCTTTGGAAAGGTGTTAAGTCGGTCGGTTCAATTAAAGTTAACTCGTGAAGGTTGTCATTGGTTATTGGTCATTAGTCATTGGTAAGGGTTTCCGGTATAGCTTTCGCCAGAAAGGTTAGGACAGATTTAACGGCCCGAACGACCACATACTAGTAATAAACATCAAAGCTTTCTGCCTTCTGCCTTCCGCCTTCTGCTATATGTTGACGTAGAGTAACCTAGTTCGGTTTATTTGCGTCTACCTACTTAGTGGTATTTAATTAGGAGATAAAATAACCACAGATGTACACAGATAAACACAGATGAATATAGATATTTTATCATTAACAGCAATAATTTTTGATTTTTTTAAAATTTAAATATAATGATTTATTACTCATTTTTGACAATAATTAAAAAGGCAGATGATAGGGTGGGCATTGACCCCATTAGAAAAGATTTAATGATTGTCAATGGGTAGTAATTTTTATCGTTTTTTGCAGCATCTACAAAAGCGACTTAAGGGGCGTAGAAAGCGAGTTAAAACTCCCACTGTCCTACAAATGGAAGCTGTAGAATGTGGGGCAGTGGCTTTAGGAATTATTCTAGGTTACTACGGTCGGATTGTACCGTTGGCAGAACTTCGCTCCGAGTGTGGTGTCTCTCGTGATGGCATTAGCGCTACTAATATCGTAAAAGCGGCTAGATTTTATGGGCTAAAGGCGAAAGGTTTGAAAGCTGAATTAAAAGCTTTGCCACAGTTACCTTGTCCTTACATAGTGTTTTGGAATTTCAACCATTTTGTTGTAGTAGAAGGCTTTAGGAAACAGCAAGTTTATATTAATGACCCTGCTACGGGGCCAAGAACGATATCGTTTTCAGAATTCAATGCCGCTTATACGGGTGTGGTGTTGGTTATGGAACCGGGTTCCGACTTCAAACGGGGAGGTCGTAAACCCAGCCTCATCTTAGCGTTATGGGAGCGGTTACACAATTCAATAGGGGCAATTCTTTACGCTGTGCTCGCAGGATTTCTGTTGGTTGTTCCTAGTATTACTCTGCCAGTGTTGACCCAAGTGTTTGTAGACAATATCCTAATTCAGGGAAGGCAGGATTGGCTGCGTCCTTTGCTATTGGGAATGTTGATTGCAGCGAGTCTTCAGGGAATTCTGACTGGGTTGCGATCGCAGTCGTTGCGGGGTCTAAAAATTAAGCTATCTGTGGGAATGTCGAGCAGATTTGTCTGGCATCTGCTACATCTACCCGTGAATTTTTATGACCAACGATTTGCAGGCGAAATCGCCAATCGCGTTAACCTTAACGATAAGGTTGCGAACATCCTATCAGGACGTTTAGCGACTACCGTTATTGATGCGGTAATGATAATTTTCTATGTATTGGTACTTTTTCAATATGATGCAGTACTAACGGCAATTGGCATAGGTTTTGCAGGGATTAATGTTTTGGTACTAGCATGGCTATCTCAGAAGCGCAAGGATGCAAATCGGCGGTTGGTGCAGGAATATGGGAAGGTGGCTGGAGTTGCGATCGCAGGTTTTCAAAATATAGAAACTCTCAAAGCATCCGGGTTAGAGTCTAATTTTTTTAATCGCTGGGTTAGTCAATACACGAAAGCCATTAATACTCAGCAAGAACTCAGTATCCAAAATCAAACGCTAGGAGTCTTACCCATATTTCTATCGGCACTGATAGCAATGCTAATTCTGGTTGTCGGTGGTTTAAGAGTGATGCAAGGACAACTCAGTATTGGGATGCTCGTTGCCTTTGGAATTTTGATAGAACGTTTCCTAGAACCTGTTAATCGACTCGTAAACTTCGGTAGTCTTCTCCAAGAACTCGAAGGCGATTTAGAGCGATTGGATGATGTATTGCGTAATCCGAGACAAGAAGCAGAGGTGCAGGGATGCGGGGGTGTGGGGAAGAAAATCAATTCCCTAGCCCCTAGAAAATTACAGGGAGATGTCGAGCTAAAAAACATTACCTTTGGCTACAGTCCCATTGATTCTCCCTTAATTGAAAACTTTAACCTCTCAATTAAACCCGGTCAGCGAGTCGCCTTAGTAGGAGGAAGTGGTTCTGGCAAGTCTACAATTGCAAAATTAATTTGCGGACTCTATCAACCCTGGGATGGCAATATTCTATTTGATGGAAAGTATCTCTCAGAAATACCGCCTCAGGTGTTTGCTCAATCAGTGGCGTTTGTAGAACAGGATATTGTTCTGTTTGCGGGGACGGTTCGGGATAATTTAACGCTGTGGGATTCTACTGTATCTCATCAACAGCTAGTACACGCTTGCCAAGATGCAGCGATTCACGATGTTGTGCAATCTCTACCAGGAGGGTATGACGCACAACTAACAGAAGGGGGGATGAATTTAAGCGGAGGGCAACGGCAGCGCCTGGAAATGGCTAGAGCTTTAATCAACAATCCAACTATCTTGGTGATGGATGAAGCAAACAGTGCTCTGGATGCTGAAACTGAGCGAATTATCGATCAGAATTTGCGAATCCGGGGTTGTACTTGCCTGATTGTGGCGCATCGCTTGAGTACGATTCGAGATTGTGATGAAATCATCGTTCTGGAGCAAGGCAAGGTTGTACAACGGGGTACTCATGAGGAATTAGTGCAAGTAGAGGGAGTGTATTCTCAGCTTGTTGAAAGTCAGGAGGAAGGAGAGAGCAGGGGAGCGGGGGGGCAAGGGAGCGGGGGGGCAAGGGAGCAGGGAAGTAGGGGAGCGGGGGAGCAGGGGAGTAGGGGAGCAGGGGAGCAGGGGAGTAGGGGAGCGGGGGAGCAATTCTCGGTTTCCATTCAGGATGAGACAGCAAATTCTCACCCCTTTACTGTTCATTCTTCAGAAGGTGATAGTGAACAGTTGCAGGGACAGTTATGCAATGTTAAAGGAAATCAACCTATTCTATTGAATGAGCCTGATACAGTTTGGGTGATTCAGTCGGGCGCGATCGCTGTTTTTGTGGTGACTGTCACAGATGGTATTCCAGTAGGTACACGTCAGTATCTATTTAGTAGTAATGTTGGTGATGCTCTTTTCGGTATATCTCCAACCCTATGCAAAGAACGCAGTCTCTTAGCTGTGCCATTGGAAGAGACGCAGCTATTGAAAGTGAGAACAGAACACTTGGAGGAGTTGATTGCTGAGGGGCACAGCTATGCGATCGCCCCTTTGGGCGGTGCGCGAAGCGCGATCGCACTTTTAGACGGTTGGATTCAATCTCTTCACGCAGATATAGGGGCAGGTTTTACTCAAAATCTTGCCAACTCAGCGATAACTAACCTCAACCTACCTGATTGGGAGTACAAGGAATTTCAAAGGGGGAGTGATAGCCTACCCCAATATCTAGCCCAATTGCATACTCATTTTTTCGACTATTTAGCCCAGATTCAGCAGCAGGTACAAGCGCAAGAACAGCTAAGATTTCAGGCACAAGAAGATTTGGATCGTCGGGCAACGGCGGCAGCGCTAGGGGAATTGGGGTACTTATTACAGCCTAATAGAAGTGCGACACCATTGGAGTCGGGAACGGTTGCGGGAAGAGATACGCCACTTCTGGTTGCCTTTGGTGCGATCGCCAAACATTTAGGTGTTACGGTTCACTCATCGCCAATAGTAGAAACGTTAGGAGAACAGGAAGCGATAGAAGCGATCGCTCAAGCTTCTCAACTTCGAGTGCGTCAGGTACAGTTAATAGAAGGTTGGTGGAAAAAAGATTGTGGCTCAATTCTTGCTTATCATCGCACTAAAGAACGACCTGTAGCCCTATTGCCATCTTCTTCTGGAAAGTATCAGCTATTTGACCCAGTTGAAAGAACCCAAAAGCCAGTAAATGCCAGGGTTGCAGCTCAACTAGATGCCAATGCCTATACCTTCTATCGACCTTTACCCACCTGGGAAGCTGGACAAGCAGGATTTTTTCAAGCCTGGAAATTGCTAAAGTTTGCCTTGCAAGGCCGTCAATCAGATTTGCGTCTCATCCTGTGGAGTGGTATTGCTGTCACCTTATTGGGAATGCTGACTCCCCAAGCTACTGCTATCTTAATGGACTATGCTATCCCAGCCGCAGACCGAGAGTTATTCTTCCAAATTGGATTGGCATTATTAGCGGCGGCTTTTGGAGTAGCTTTATTTCAGCTAACTCAAGGGTTTGCCCTTCTGCGTCTAGAAAGTTTTGCCGATGTCGATACTCAAGCGGCGGTTTGGGATCGACTGCTGAATTTGAGGGTAGCGTTTTTTCGCCAATACACTACAGGTGACTTAGAAAGCCGTGTTTCTGCGATGAGTGATATCCGTCGCCAATTGGGGAGTACTTCGTTACGTACCCTCTTAGGTAGTCTGTTTGCCTTGCTGAACTTGGCGCTTTTGTTTTACTACAGTTGGCCATTGGCTTTCGTCGCTTGTGTGCTGGCTCTGGTTGCTGCCCTTGGCACTACAATTTCTGGTATTCTCACTTTGCGTTACTTACGGAAAGAACAGGAATTAGAAGGACAAGTTTTTGGTGTACTCGTACAACTCATTAATGGAGTAGCGAAACTCCGAGTAGCGGGTGCAATCAAACGCGCTTTTGCTCACTGGGCAAAAACCTACAATCAGCAGCTTGTCCTCACGCTACGGACACAGCGTATTGAAGATTATCTGGCAATATTCAATGTTCTATTACCGACGGTAAGTTCTGTTCTCCTCTTTTGGTTTGCTGTGTCTCTGCTAGGAGAAGAACAGCTATCAACTGGTAGATTCCTCGCGTTTTTTGTCGCGTTTGGGATTTTTGTGACAGGGGCGATTAATTTTAGTAACTCGGTTATTGACATTTTGGCAGTTGCTACTTTGTGGGAGCGAGTCAAGCCAATTCTGGAGGCTGAACCGGAGGTTAATCAGGTATCTTACTCTTTAGGGGCAGTAAAACTTGCGGGCAAACTGGCACTTAAGAATGTTACTTTTCGCTACCACGATCAGAGTCCCGTTGTTCTAGAAGATGTCAGCCTTGATGCGGAACCGGGAGAATTTATTGCCTTAGTTGGGCCTTCGGGGAGTGGGAAATCGACGATTTTGCGGTTACTTTTGGGATTTGAAACGCCCCAAGCTGGACAGGTGTACTATGAAGGTCAGGATTTGCGATCGCTCGATCTCCAAGCAGTACGACGACAATTAGGGGTTGTGCTGCAAAACAGTCGCCCCGATCGCGCCTCGATTTTTGAGAATATTGCTGGCGGTGCGACAATTAGCATGGACGAAGCGTGGGAAGCTGCGCGAATGGCAGGATTTGATGATGATATTGCCGCCATGCCGATGGGAATGCATACCATTGTCAGCGTGGGTGGGACGAATCTCTCTGGAGGACAGCGACAGCGATTGATGCTGGCTAGGGCATTGGTATCGAAACCTTCTATCTTGTTATTGGATGAAGCGACGAGTTTTCTGGATAATAAAACCCAGGCAATAGTCAGCGAAAGTTTGAACCAGCTACGGTGTACGCGAGTTGTGATTGCTCACCGACTCAGCACAATTCGCAACGCTGATCGTATTTATGTACTGGATCAGGGTCGAGTTGTGCAACAGCGCCGTTATTCGTAGCGATACGATGAGGGAGCGATCGCACTAGTGGCGACGGTTAATGCTTGCGATCAGCGAGAGCTGGTGCTCTTATGCGATCGCGTAGCGTACCATAGGCTAATCATTCGGCTGATGACCCACTAAGTCATGCCTCAACGAGATGCGATTCATAATATCATCAGGCAAGCTCTCATCAAGGAGGGTTGGGAAATCACGGACGATCCCTACGTCATATCGTATGGTGAGCGATTCCTCTTTATCGACATGGCAGCAAGATTAGATGACCTCAACGGTATTGCAGGACGCTTTATCGGTGCTAGACGCGGTAGTAGTCGAATTGCAGTTGAAATCAAGGAGTTTCGAGGCAACTCAGCAATTGCTGATTTGGAGCAAGCGATTGGTCAATATGTTCTTTATCGACTACTTCTCGAACAGGTCGATCCAGATCGCGAATTGTATCTTGCTGTTGCAGACACAACCTTTGACGGGATTTTCAGCGAACCGATTGGTGAGTTGGTGATGCGTAAGTTAGCAATGAAATTGCTTATTGTAGATGTGGAGACGGTAGAGGTGAAGCGATGGATACCACCACGAGAGAGCGGGACATTGTAAAGCAGGTGATTCAACGATACGCCCAGTTTAAACCTTCTCACGGCGATATTCGGCTCGACACGGTATTTGACGACGCGCAAAACCGCTATGCACTGATGCAAGTGGGTTGGGATAGAGGACGACGGGTGAGAGGAAATTTGATTTATGTGACGCTGAGTGAGGGTAGGGTTTGGGTGGAATATGACGGGATGGAACAGGGAATCACTAAAGACTTAATCGCCGCAGGTATTCCTCCAGAGCGGATTGTTCTGGCATTTCTCCCTGAAGAGCAAACTGCCGCAACTGCCTAAACTCGAACGATGACGAGAGGCGATCGCACCAGTGCTTACATACAGCCAGAACTAACATACACGATCGCTCTCTGTATTCAGGCTTGCGATCGCTCCTTGGGCAGTTCCGCTGAGTAACAAGGCTGATCCACAGCCAAGCTGTTAAACTAATGAGTACGGATGTCTACGGAGAGATATTGATTCCGTTGTTGATCCTGCGACGGCGTTTTCCAAGGTCAGCTTTACGCGCAGTTGAATCGATTCAGTTGCGTTTTGCAGTAAGCGAGAATATATTCTGTAGGCATCCTATTCTTTACTCGTGCCATACTTAGCTAATCTGTTTTTTAACTAATACGATTTGCTTGTAAGTGTGAGTGGGTTGATCGTAGTGAGAGAATTATGTCGGACAACGAGCAGCAGGTATCCCACTCAAAAGCTTCTATCAAACCTGAACTTCATAAGGAATGTGAGGAACTACGCAAACAATTCTTCGCGATGAGAACCTCTAGAGATATCGCGAAGCTTTTAGAGATACCGTATCAACGGCTTGTCTATCACATATATCAAGTTCCTCCAGAAGAGCGATATCTGACTTTTGAGGTTAAGAAAAGGTCTGGTGGTATTCGTATAATATCTGCACCTGCAACGGCTTTAAAGCTAATTCAGAAGAAGCTAAATCAAGTTTTGCAATGCCTGTACCAACCTAAACCTCCAGTTCATGGATTTATTTTTAATAAAAATATTGCTACTAATGCAAAAGCTCATACAAAAAAACGATATGTTTTAAATATTGACTTGAAAGATTTTTTCCCCTCGATTAATTTTGGTAGGGTGAGGGGAATGTTTATGGCACTGCCATATGGTTTACCCCCAGATGTAGCAACAGTTTTATCCCAAATTTGCTGTTATAATAATCAGTTACCACAAGGATCACCTAGCTCTCCAATTGTAAGCAATATGATATGTGCGAAGCTGGATAGTCAACTTCAGCAACTAGCTAAAAAACTCAGATGCACTTACACAAGATATGCTGACGACATCACCTTCTCTACGACTCTACCAAAATTTCCTAAAGAGTTAGCTTACTTCATAAGCATCCATAATCAACAAAAAATTGTTTTAGGTGATGAAATTTTATCAATAATTAAGAGCAACGATTTTCAATTCAATGACAAAAAAATAAGACTACAAACGAAGGACTCTCATCAAGAAGTCACGGGTTTAACAGTTAATCAATTTGCCAATGTAGATCGTCGCTATATACGCCAAATTCGAGCCATGCTCCATGCATGGGAGAAATTCGGACTTGAAGCGGCGGAGAAAGAGCATAGAGAAAAATACTACTCTAAATACGGATAGTAAAGTAAATATTGTTCAATCCCCTCTATTATTTGAGGATACATTAGACGAGATTGTTACTGATAAAAAATATCATAAAAAAGAAGAAGTTGAATCGAAAACAAGTATTTACATCGAAAGTAAAGCGCAAAATATTCAAGTAGAAAATTTAACTAGAACAACCGAAGCAAGTAATTGTTCTCTAATTAATTATTCTGATATTCAATTTGATAAATTAAAAAATATTGTAGTTTCATATGATGGAAAATTACACAATTGTAAAAACAACAACTTGTTTATTGAATTTTGTCATTTTACTATAGGATTGCTTGAAGAAG
>JBFLZA010000122.1:0-16305 GCA_040756535.1 Cyanobacteriota bacterium | reverse complement strand
ATGGTGGATATTGACGGTGAGGTGGTAGAAGCTTGCCGCGAACACCTGCCGGAGATGCACCAAGGTGCTTTTGATGATCCAAGAACAAAACTAGTTATTGGCGACGCCTTGGACGTTTTAGACAATACCGATCAGAAGTGGGATATTGTCATTTCAGACCTTTCTGACCCCATCGAGGAAGGGCCGTCGTTTCAACTGTTTACGCAAGAGTATTTCGAGAAAGCTAAAAACGTTCTAGCACCAGGAGGCTATTTGGTCGTTCAAGCTGGGCCTGTAGCACCGGCTGAAGTAAAGCTCCATGCTCGTCTGGTACACACATTGAAGAGCGTTTTTCCCCATGTGCATTCTTCTATAGCCTATACTCCCACTTACGGCTCACCCTGGGGATATGCGATCGCATCGGAAAATGAGCTTGATACTCGACCCGATCCCGCCGTCATCGACCAGATCTTGCAAGAAAAAACAACGGGTGGCTTTCGCTTGATCGATGGTATTACTGTGTTAGGAATGCTCCAAACGCCTGCTTATATTCGCAATGCGATCGCAGGAGAAACCCAAGTCTATACCCTTAAAGAACCCCCAGCGCTTCGGCAAAGTAATGCTTGGACAGTAAGTTAGAGGTTAAGAGAGTAGAAATTTGGGAACCGTACCGTTACACCTGCCTTGTAGCGAGTACGGTTTTTTTATCGATACGTTTCTCGAAAAATTCGCCTCTGGATATATTCGGACTCAATTCTTGATAATTGTAAAAATTGATTTCATAGATGTAATGATTTATTGCAATAACTAAAGAATCTGCATAAAGCTGACTGTATCACAGCGTACAATTGCCTGCATTACTCATAATCTTTGTTACGCCAATAAATCCTACTCTGTGTGTTGCTATCCCAACAACTACACGAGATTCCCTTCTCTAAAATCCTTACAGCAAAAGACTTTTACTTACAACAGGAGGGCAATTCCTATAAGGAACGGAGAAGGTGGCACAAACGTAACCTTGCTGCACCAACGCTAACACCATAGAATTTGCTCATGCAGTCTAAGGGTTTGTCCCTCCAGTCATTAGCATTAGCCCCTGCGATTGACTCTCATTATTTATCCGTGGCTCCCAATACGTCACTCATCGATGTTCTTGCTTTGATGAGTCGATTTCGCAGTTGTATGTTACCCATTGGTGATTTAGACAAAAACGTCGAGAAGGCTCACAAGGGGGGAGAAATTTTATGCATTTCTCAGGAAGAGGAAACGGCTCCTGAACTTACTGATACTGCTACAGGCTGCGTGTTAGTGGTTGACAATTCCCAACTGGTGGGCGTGTTTACAGAGCGAGATATTGTCAGGCTTACAGCAACGGGTATTTCTCTAAGAAACGTCAAAATTGCCGATGTTGTCAGACAGCCCTTAATTTCTCTTCAGCAATCTCAAGCCCAAGACATTTTTACAGCTCTAAGTTTATTTCGCCAACATCGAATTCGTCACCTACCGATTGTGGATGATCAGGGGCGACCGGTAGGGATTGTTACCCACGACAGTATTCGCAGGGCGCTTCAACCGGTCAATCTACTAACACGATTGCGGTATGTCAAAGATGTCATGACAACTCAGGTGATTCACGCCTCACCTCACTCTTCGGTACTGAATTTAGCCAAGCTAATGACAGAACATCAGGTTAGCTGTGTTGTGATTACCGAAGAAAGTTCTCAATCTCTAATTCCAATGGGGATTGTTACAGAGCGAGACATCGTACAGTTTCAGGCTCTAGAACTGGATTTGTCGAGAACGACGACTCGATATGTGATGAGTACGCCGTTATTTTGTCTTCATCCCTCAGATTCTTTATGGGTTGCCCATGAAGAAATGCACCGTCATCGCGTTCGCCGCCTGGTTGTTACGGGTAGTGAAGGAGAATTAATCGGCATTGTTTCCCAAACCAGTCTGTTACAGGTACTCAACCCAGCCGATATGTACGGCGTTATTGAAATCCTGCAGCAGGCGGTAGAAGAGCGAACAGCCCAATTACAGAAGACAAACGAACAACTACGCCATGAGATTATCGAGCGCCAGCGAGCGGAGTTAGCCCTGTTGCAAGCGCACGATCAATTGAAGGTACAAGTTGAAGAGAGGACAGCCCAACTCTCCCAAGCTAACGCACAGCTTATGGAAGACATTCAAAAGCGCCAGCAAGTAGAGGCTGCACTGCGCCAAAGTGAAGAAGAATTGAGAAAGCAAGCCACTCAGCTAACACTCACCCTACAGGAACTGCACTCTTATCAAACTCAGCTAATTCAGACAGAAAAAATGTCTGCTTTGGGGCTTTTGGTTGCTGGTGTCGCCCACGAAATTAACAACCCAATTAATTTTATTTACGGCAATATTGCCTACGCGAGTCAATATATTCAAGACATTATGGAATTGCTGCAACTTTATGAGCAGCAATATTCCCCGCCAATACTCGAAATTCAGGAAAAAGGCCGAGAAATTGAGCTAGATTTTGTGAAAACTGACCTACCTAAACTCCTCAATTCAATGAAATTGGGAGCTGATCGCATCCGTGACTTGGTGGTGTCTTTGCGGAATTTCTCTAGGCTTGATGAAGCAGAGATGAAATCCGTTAACCTGCATGAGGGGCTTGATAGTACCCTGCTGATTTTGCAGAATCAGTTAAGAGCCTCAGCTGGACGTTCGGAAATTCACATCATTAAAGAGTATGGTGATCTGCCCCTCGTGGAATGCTATGCAGGACAGCTCAATCAGGTGTTTATGAATTTGATTAGTAATGCGATCGATGCACTTGAAGAGGTGAGAACTCAAGATTCCCAATTTGTCAATGGCAAGTCTCAACGTTCTGGGTGCTCACCGACAATCACCATTCGCACCCGAATCAAGCACGCGATCGCCCGAGAGCTTAACCCTCAATCGCTATCCTATCAGACACAGATGAGAATGCCTGCGAAATCTGCCCTTCACGCCGTTATCCAAATCGCAGACAACGGTTGTGGGATGACAGAAAGCGTCCGCCAGCGTCTGTTTGACCCGTTTTTCACAACCAAATTGGTAGGTAGAGGGACGGGTTTGGGTTTATCCATTAGCTATCAAATTGTGGTAAAAAAACATGGCGGACGGATTCAGTGTACTTCCGCACTGGGACAAGGCACTGAGTTTGTGATTGAAATTCCCGTTTCACAACGGAATCATTCACTTGGATTTGCCATTGTGTGAGAGCAAAACTCTAACTTAGTACTCGGTTAATTCTGAACTTTTTGAGTAGAGTGGAAGTAATAAGAAAGCAAAAGCTAACAGAGTAGTCATAACCATGAGTTTATCCCTGAAGCAGCTGACCCTTTATCTGACTTTACTGGGCTTAGGTGGAGGTGCAGGGGTGTTAGGTAGTCGTTATCTCATGGAAGAGCAGCAGGTGGCAAGACCTCCTGAAGCCGTTCCAGCCGTCTTGCAACCTTTGCAGCCTCGAGTCATAGGTCGTCCTCCTGAAGCCAATCTTAACTTCATTGCTGATGCTGTAGAGCGTGTGGGCCCAGCGGTTGTGAGGATTGATGCAGCGCGTCAAGTTTCATCCCAAGACCTTCCTGATGCCTTCAAAAGCCCCTTCTTCCGGCGCTTCTTTGGGAATGAGATGCCTATGCCCGAAAACCGGGTTGAGCGGGGTACTGGCTCTGGATTTATTATCAGTTCCGAGGGACGCTTGATTACTAATGCCCACGTTATTGCAGGTGCGGATAATGTAAAAGTTACCCTAAAAGATGGTCGCACGTTTCAGGGTCGGGTGGTTGGTGTCGATCAGGTTACCGACGTGGCTGTGGTCAAAATTGATGCGAAAAATTTGCCCACTGTGCGTTTGGGAAATGCAGAGAGGTTAATTCCAGGAGAGTGGGCGATCGCGATCGGCAATCCCCTAGGCTTGGATAACACCGTGACTGTTGGCATCATCAGTGCCTTGGATCGCTCTAGTTCTCAAGTTGGCGTTCCCGAAAAACGAGTGAGCTTTATTCAAACGGATGCTGCCATCAACCCCGGTAATTCCGGTGGTCCCCTCTTGAACGCTAAAGGCGAAGTCATCGGGATTAACACAGCGATTCGCGCTGGTGCTCAGGGATTAGGCTTTGCTATTCCGATTGAAACGGCCCAACGAATTGCTAATCAGCTATTTACCAAAGGTCGGGTCGAGCATCCCTACTTAGGAATTAAGATGGTAACGCTGACACCGGATTTAAAACAAGAAATCAACCAGGACGATGATGCAGAATTTAAAGTAGCGCAAGACACTGGTGTTTTGATCGTCAGCATTGCCAAAAATTCACCCGCTCAAGCGGCAGGTCTCCAGCCTGGAGATATTATCGAAAAAGTGGGGGGTAAACCGATTAAGAGCGCGGCTGAGGTGCAACAGCAGGTTGAAAGTAGTGCAGTTGGTGCCAATTTACCAATAGAAGTCACTCGTCAAGGTAGGAGAAAAATGATACAAGTGCGACCAAAAGCGTTCCCTGCTGAACAGTCACCCAATTAGGTAAGAACACAGCCTTCAATTGTTCTCCTATTGGGGCATCCTCAAGCTCCAATTTCGCAGGCTTTCTTCTGTCTGCGGGTAGATATCGCATTCCTTTAGTCCATCTGTTTGAATCTCGATAGCCGAAAGGACTACGAGAAGCGTCCCAGTAAAAACTCTGGACGCTTGCCTAGAAGCTGGGTTTGTCTGTGTGATTTGTGGGCAACTAGTAACCCCTCTCTTAGCATAGACACCCCCACCTCTCAAAGGTGGCGTGAGCATCATTTCTGGAAATCAAACTATGAAAAAGGGCTAACAGGCGCGTCGCAACCTATCAACCCTTTCTGTCTTAAACTTGTCAGGGACTAGGGATTGAGGCAGCTCATCACTCACCTCTCATCCCCAGGAACCTATTTGCTTTCTGATTCTGAGAATTCAGCATCAATCACATCATCAGAACCGGAACTGCCAGAAGTGGATTGAGAATCCCCACCAGAGGTAGGACCTTCGTCTGATCCACCACCACCACCTTGTTGCTGATAAATGTTGGTGCCAATGGTATACAGAGCCTGTTGCAATTCAGGAGTTAGGGCTGTAATGCGCTCATCGTTCTCTTGTTGAATTGCTTCCCGCAGATCTTTGACCAACCCTTCTACTTTCGTTTTATCAGCGGCTGGGACTTTGTCGCCCAGTTCACTGAGTTGTTTCTCGGCTTGGTAAGCGAGGGAGTCAGCTTGGTTCTTGCGATCAATTTTCTCACGACGCTCTTTGTCAGTCGAGGCGTTATTTTCGGCTTCCTTAACCATGCGCTCAACTTCGTCATTTGGTAAGGTCGAAGCGCCGGTAATGCTAATGGATTGCTCTTTACCCGTGCCTTTGTCCTTCGCCATAACGTTGAGGATACCGTTGGCGTCGATGTCAAAGGTAACTTCAATTTGGGGAACGCCACGAGGAGCAGGGGGAATACCATCTAAGCGGAAGGTACCCAAACTCTTGTTGTCGTTAGCCATCTCACGCTCACCTTGGAGAACGTGGATTTCAACGTTAGTTTGACCATCCACAGCCGTCGAGAAGGTTTCTGACTTCTTGGTGGGGATAGTGGTGTTGCGGGGGATAATCTTGGTCATGACACCGCCCAAGGTTTCAACACCCAGAGATAGGGGTGTAACGTCGAGGAGGAGGATATCCTTGACTTCACCAGCAAGGACACCGGCTTGAATCGCGGCACCTACGGCAACCACTTCATCGGGGTTAACGCTTTGGTTGGGGTCTTTACCGAGTACCCGCTTGACCAACTCATGAACGGCAGGAATCCGGGTAGAACCACCCACTAAAACAACTTCGTCAATGGCGCTCTTGTCAATTTTGGCGTCACGCACCGCGTTCTCTACAGGAATGCGGCAACGGTCGATTAAGTCAGCACAGAGTTCTTCAAACTTCGCCCGTGTCAAGACCGTATCCAGGTGCTTTGGACCATCCTGGGTTGCCGTGATGAAGGGTAAGTTGATTTCGGCTTGAGTGACGCTAGACAGCTCAATCTTGGCTTTTTCTGCCGCTTCGGTGAGGCGTTGCAGTGCTTGCTTATCTTTACGTAGCTCAATGCCTTCCGTCTTCTGGAATTCGCTCGCTAGATAGTCAACGATTTTCTTATCGAAGTCGTCACCACCGAGATGAGTGTCACCAGAGGTTGCCAATACTTCAAAGACACCATCACCCACTTCTAGGATGGATACGTCGAAGGTACCACCACCAAGGTCAAAGACTAGAATGGTTTCGTTGCTCTTCTTATCTAAGCCGTAGGCGAGAGAAGCGGCGGTGGGTTCGTTGATAATCCGCAACACTTCAATCCCTGCAATCTTACCCGCATCTTTGGTGGCTTGACGCTGGGAGTCGTTGAAGTAAGCGGGAACGGTAATAACGGCTTGGTTAACGGTTTCACCAAGGTATTTGCTAGCGTCCTCTACCAGCTTGCGTAGCACCTGGGCCGAAATCTCTTCTGGCGCGAATTGCTTGCCTTGAGCTGGGCAGTCTAGTCTAACGTTCCCATTAACGTTGAGGACTTTGTAGGAAACTTCGGTAGTTTCGTGAGTAACTTCGCTGTGCTTGCGACCAATGAAGCGTTTGACGGAGTAGAACGTGTTTTCGGGGTTCATTACCGCTTGGCGCTTGGCGATTTGACCGACTAAGCGATCGCCATTTTTCGCATAAGCTACAACTGACGGTGTGGTGCGAAAACCTTCTGCATTGGCAATAACGGTAGGCTTACCACCTTCCATTACAGCAACACATGAGTTAGTCGTACCTAAGTCAATTCCAACAACTTTTGCCATAAGAGTGTCCGGGTTCGTAACTACAAATACTGGTTCAGCATGGGAAAGAAGACAGTTAAACCACCTTTAGGTTTAATCGGCAGCGTTTTCCACCTTTAATACCTTTGAAGAAAGCTACCAATTTCTATACTGAACACTGTTAGCCTCTCTAATGAAGGAGGGGTTCCCGAACCTGAGATGGGACGGTTCAGTCTCAGTATCGCTTTCACCTGTCCTTCTTTAATGAAGTGCAATCGAGCAATTAACTGCTACTGATCGCTTTCACTGTTCTAATGTATGAAAGTTATCGGTCTACAGGATTGGGGTGAACCGTAATGAATGAGTTGTGTTTGCCGTCTTAAAGACATTTTGGGTTAGATCGACTCTAGTCCTGTAAAGCCAAGGTTCCCTCTCGGAGTAGAACATTTGTACTTACTAGCGGTGGCGAGCGATGCGATCGATCGTAAGATATCGTTCTTACTCCTTAACAACTAGAGTGGCGATTAGAGCAGAAGTAGAAAGAATTTTTTCATTCCTTCTTTGTCAGCGATAGTTCATTGTGCCTAGCTAGAAACTGTAACAGGTGTTAGCAGGAAGGCTTTAGACTGACCATTGAATTTCCCAACGCCAACAATTTGTCCATTGTTATTAATGCCAGTCGCTGTATTTAATTCCCAACCAGAGTTAGGAAGTAAAAAGTTGTTGAGGTCGGACATTGTGCCGTTGCGCCAAATAAAGGCATGAATATTATAGGGATTTTCGATGCTGATGGATGAATAGCCAACTACCGTTCCTGCCTCGTTAATATCGTATGCTTCGCTCTGTGTACCACCCAAGTTGTCTAAATCAGTGAAAGCCCCGTTTTGCCATAAAAAGGCGGAGTAATTATTAGAAGAGTTGTTCTGATATAAGCCAACAACCTGTCCTTCATTGTTGATTGCATAGATAATCCCAGGAGGAGCTAAATTGCCTAAGTCTGCCATTGTGCTATCTTGCCACATAAAAATATGTGGATCTTGAGGCAGAGAGCCAGATGACCAACCCGACCAACCAAAGATTTGTCCTGAGTTGTTGATGTTGTACGCTTCACTGAAGTTATCCTCAGGGAGAGTCCCCAAGTCAGTTACGCTACCGTTTTGCCACAATACTGCATGAAAGGTGTCGTTAACAGAACATCTGTATTGTGAAGCTTGATGCGATCGCCCCACAACTTGCCCATTATCGTTAATTCCAAAGGCAAAACTACAGGTATCATTACCGTGTGTTCCGAGGTCAATCATGGTACCGTTTTGCCACAAAAAGGCGTGGTCTAGTCCACTGCTAGTGAGCGACCAACCAACTACTTGCCCTGTATTGTTAATGTCTATAGCCCTACTCTGGTCACCACCTAGAGTTCCTAAGCCGATTATCGTACCGTCTTGCCATAAGAATGCGCTTTGAGGAGAGTCTCCTGAATTAAATGTTTTACTTACACCGATAACTTGCCCTAAATCATTGATGTCCCGTGGAAAAGTATGAGGGTAACCACTCAGAGGGTTAATCTCAGTGACGGCATAGTAGAACGTTGTAGTCGCAGTGGCAGCAGGAAACAGAGACATTGCTACAGCAAAAACTAGTGCACCCACGAAGCTGAGTAAGAAATTTTTCAATAAGCGGCGAGTCATGAAATCTGCACCTTCGAGTAATTTTCACCTCTACACACTTATCGCCGTTAGATTGAGAGCTTTATGCAAGCCGTCAAAGAAAGTACACAGAGTTGAACAAAACTAGCTTTTCTAAGAGTTTGCTAGATTTAGCGATCGCATCCAATCCCATGACTAGTTCCTAAAATAGAAAAGCCCGTTTGCCCCAGTCTCTCCTTTATGATTTCTCTATCTCCAAGTCTGAAAGCCCGACTCTCCACACCCTTGAAGATCGGCTCATTGGAAGTAAAAAGTCGGGTTTTACAGTCACCCCTCTCTGGCGTCACAGATTTGGTATTTCGTCGTCTAGTGCGGCGTTATGCTCCAGAGTCGATGATGTACACAGAGATGGTAAATGCGTCAGGGCTGTGCCATGTTAAGCAGCTACCTAAGATTATGGAGGTAGACCCCAAGGAACGACCGATTAGTATTCAGCTATTCGACTGCCGCCCCGATTTTTTAGGAGAAGCCGCACAGATGGCAGTAGAGGAGGGGGCGGATACGGTGGATATCAATATGGGTTGCCCCGTGAACAAAATTACCAAAAATGGCGGCGGTTCTTCCCTTTTACGAGAACCTGAAACGGCTGAAGCAATTGTGCGGGCTGTCGTTAATGCGGTGAGTGTCCCCGTCACTGTAAAAACTCGCATTGGTTGGACGGATGAGGATATTAATATTCTGGAATTCGCCAAGCGGATGGAGGATGCAGGGGCGCAGATGATTACTATACACGGACGCACCCGCGCCCAAGGTTACAATGGCACTGCTCGATGGGAGTGGATTGGACGGGTTAAGGAAATTCTGTCTATCCCAGTGATTGCGAATGGGGATATTTTCTCTGTTGAAGCAGCAGTCAAGTGTTTGGAACAAACGGGTGCGGATGGCGTGATGTGTTCGCGGGGAACGCTGGGTTATCCGTTTTTAGTGGGAGAGATTGATTACTTCGTGAAAACGGGACTGCAACTTCAACCGCCAACTTCGGTAGAACGTCTTGAATGCGCTAAAGAACACCTGCAAGCGCTATGGGAATATAAAGGCGATCGCGGAATTCGCCAATCCAGAAAGCACATGACTTGGTATTGTAAAGGGTTTCCTGGGGCAGCAGAGTTGCGAGGACGCTTAGCGGTGATTGAATCCGTGGAACAGGGGGTGGAGTTAATTGATTCTGCGATCGCGCAGCTTAAGTCTGGTATTGAGCAAGATCAGGAAATTGATGCTCAAGTGGTGACAGCATGAACAGCCTAACAACTCTCGTACTGACTGGCTAGCTGATCCAATGATATGTTAGGGTAGTTAGCGAAAATTATGTTCAGCTACAGTATTTCTGTTGCGTATATACTGACGGCACTCCGGATCTAAATCTTTTCAAGATTTGATTCTGGAGGCATTTCTTTGTCAATCTATATAAGCAACCTGTCTTGCAAATTCTTGCCAAGAGGAACTCAGTCGCGTTGCGTGCAGAATACATAACTGTAAACAACGTTCAAGTTCCAAGTGACCTTAAAACAGGTCACTTTCATGGATGGGCTTGGTGGAAATGGAACAAGAAGCTGAGTAAGAGGCTGCGATCGGAGAGCTTAATGGTATGGAGTAGATGAGTCTTACGTTTAAACTCAACAAAGCGAAGCCTCACTAAGATAAAAGACGAAGTGGTAGCTACTCTCGCAGCTACTCAGCTTTGATTTCAAAGCCTCAACTTCAGTCAACAATCTCAAATTCAGTGACTCAAGTGGCTTTCGATGAACTGATGAGGTTGAGGTGACAAGCGTGCAGCAAACCTATATTTCAGGCGCTGCTTCTAGTCTAAACAACTGACGTCAAAACACCCCCAACTTCGTCTAACCAGGAATTGGGTTAGAAATTCAATTGGGGGAAAACCATCATCTCAGATAAAATTATTTGTTCACGCTTTAGGAGGAGATAGCATGACCCAAGTGGTTGTCGGTGAAAATGAAGGAATAGAGTCAGCACTACGCCGATTTAAGCGGCAAGTTTCAAAGGCTGGTATTTTTGCGGATATGAAACGTCTGCGTCACTTTGAGACTCCCATTGAAAAGAAAAAGCGCAAAGCTGTTGCCAGAAGGCGTAAGCGTCGCATGACCTAGTTTTTATAACAACTAATGGAGTTTGAGGTAGAGGCGTCAATCACGCCTCTACTTTGCTGTTCTGGGCTGATGAAAAAATTTCAACAAACAGTGATAGGGCACCGTTTCAATGTGCCCCTAAAACAGTCAAAAAATTAACTTTTAGATAAGTGTGGTAGCTGTATTTTATGCAAACGAGAACCGCTATAGCTTGAAAGACCTTTACAGCAAGCCGACGAAGTGCAGTGGTCCATTGCCACTAATCAACTCCAACACCAATGCAAGAAAGCCAATCATAGCTAAGCGACCATTCCAGACTTCTGCGGCTGTGGTCATTCCCCATTCCCAACGTTCTTGGGGATACATCTTGACTTTTTTCTTCGGACGGACTACCTCAGAGAATTGTCGGCTGGGGGCATCAAGGGCGTCAACAACCAATGTTGCCAGGGAATCAATAAAGACAGGATGGGTATTGAGTGCGGGAACGCGCTTGAAGTTTTGAATCCCTGCTTCTTCTGCGAGATGCCGATATTCAATGTCAATTTCTTCTAAGGTTTCAATGTGTTCAGAGACAAAGCTAATCGGTACCACGACTAAATCTTCAACACCTTGGGCACCGAGTTCTTGAAGAGCATCCTCTGTGTAGGGTTTGAGCCACTCTACTGGGCCAACCCGACTTTGATAAGCCAAAGTATGGGGGTTGGAACGGTTGAGAGTCTTCATAATCAGGGCAGTACAATCCTCGATTTCTTGTTGGTAAGGGTCACCTGCCTCTGTGACGTAACTTGAAGGAACACCGTGGGCGCTGAAAAAGATGTGGACGGAGTCTGGATGGGAAAATTGGTCTAGTTCGTTGGCAATTAACTGCGCCATAGCCTGTAGGTAACCTGGCTGCTGATACCAGGAGGGAATGACGGTATAGTCAACCCGGTTAAGAGTTGGGTCTTCTTGCCAAAGTTTTTCTAGAATCCGGAAGCTGGAACCACTGGTACTGATGGAATATTGAGGATAGAGCGGTAAAATTACTAGACGTTCAATGGCGTCTCGCTTAATGCGTGCGATCGCTTCTTCGGTGAAGGGATGCCAATAACGCATTCCTATGTAGACTCTGGCATCTTGACCCTGTTGCTGCAACGTTTCTTGCAGCACTTGAGCCTGTGCTTCTGTAATTCGCCGTAGTGGCGAACCTCCACCAATTTGTCGGTAGTTTTCTTGCGATTTCTTCGCACGTAGCGTCGAAATTAACCAAGCCAGGGGACTTTGCAGCCAAGAAAAGGGCAAACGGATAATTTCGGGGTCAGAAAACAAGTTGTATAAAAAGGGACGGACATCCCTTAACTCATCGGGTCCGCCCAAATTTAGTAATAAAACCCCAACACGACCCATAGTGGTTACAGCTTTCCAAAACTTTCATATTTGTTACTGATTTTAACAATATATCCTTTTAATGGTTTGAATTCGCATCAAGTAATACACATCTTTACCAGGAACTGAGCAGTGGCAACAATTTTAAGAACTTGGAGCTATCAATACCAGTGGCTGTATGACGGAATTTCTCGTCTTGCCGCCCTGACTGTAGGAGGGGAATCACGATTTCACCAACTCCGTTTGCAGGGTTTAACAATTTCTTCAGATTCTCAAATTTTAGATCTTTGTTGCGGCAGTGGTCAGGCAACCCAATATCTAGTGCAATATTCCTCAAATGTCACAGGACTAGATATTTCATTATTTTCCTTGGAACGAGCACGACAGAATGTTCCTCAAGCAAAGTATGTAGAAGCGTTGGCCGAAGAGATGCCGTTTCCTGAGGCGCAATTTGATTTAGTGCATACCAGTGTGGCAATGCATGAAATGTCGCCCCCTGTATTGCGGCAAATTTTCCAGGAGGTTTACCGGGTACTCAAACCAGGAGGAGTGTTTGTGTTGGTAGATTTTCACAAGCCGACTAATCCTATATTCTGGCCTGGTTTGTCACTATTTTTGTTATTGTTTGAGACCGAGACAGCTTGGCAACTCCTAGAAACCGATTTGGTAGGATTGCTCAAGGAAACCGGGTTTGAGTTATGCGAGCAGAATTTGCACGCAGGTGGAAGTTTGCAGGTAGTTCAGGCTAAGAAGTGAACCCATCCAGGCACAGCGGAAAAATTATCCTTGTTATTTTTTGAGTGCAGCAACTTGTGCTTCTAGCGTTTGTACACGCTCTTTGAGTTCAATCACTAACGTTGCAAGTCGATCAAACATTTTGTCTCGCTCTGCTGGCAATAGTTGCCGCCTATTGGTGCCAGAGGGAATTTGAGGAGTTTGTCGATTGGAACTAGGTTGTTGAGGGAGTCCTCGCCCACTCAATTGTGCAAGCTGAGATTCAATGCGGTTCATTTGCGATCGCAGTTGAAAATTTTCGGTTTCGAGTCGAGCAATCCGAGATTCCAAGAAAGCGGGAGCTTGAGCGAGTGTTAAACGCGGCAGGATGGCAAATCCCAAAAATAAGGCGAGGCAAATTATGGCAATTTTTTTTATCACTTTTTTGACTGGGTTAAAAACAGCATAGTGACTCACCAGAAAGCGAATCCTATTCACTATGCTGTCAAATTTGCCAGCCAAGCATCTGTTACTTTAGGTGAGTTTAAGCGTATAACTGTGAGGTGAGCATACTCCTGGTTCTGGAATAAAAGCGGATATTCTTTTCGCTTTTTGCGATACGTTTTTAGCGCCCACAGTAGGATAGAATCACGGCTGAATGTTTGTTGCCATGTCTCCCGGTTTCCGCTCCAAAGTTCCTCTTGCATGACAACTCGCCGCCATGTTCGCCGCAATAGTCGCCTCATAATTACGGGGAGAGGGTAATCGAGCCAAACAATTGTATCCGCCCGACTCCAAACGATATCGCGAATCTTACTGTAATTTCCATCAACAACCCAGTTGTTTCCGCTTAGCGCTTGTGAAACGCGATCGCGAAATATAGAAACAGAAGCTGGAGTCCAGTTAGGTTGCCAATGGAGTGCATCCAACTCTACATGAGGAATAGCAAGTTGTTGAGCGAGTTGGCGTGCTAAAGTCGTTTTTCCCGATCCAGTTGTCCCGACTACAGCAATTCGCTGACCGCAATCTAAGATACCTGGGTTCATCTTAGTTAAGACAGGTTTTTAAGTCAGTGGAATATAGGGAATTTGGTCTTGATATTCATCTTCTATTGGCACAACAGTATCTATTGTGGTTCAGGGATAATTTCATTAACCCTATAGATTTGACAAATCTGCTCCAAGCTATTCATTGTGCGTAGCCCTTCACGGATCGCTCTCAATGTATCTATATCAGTAATTTGAGATATCTCCGGCATTAACTGTAGTCCCTCAGAGCCGAATTTCAGTTCCAAAGCTAATTCAATACCCGACAGTAAACCTCGTATCTCTCCTAGGGCTTCCCCTTGCTTCAAAATTTCTTGATACCAAGGTGATTCTACTAACACAGCCATATCCCACCTCATGATTTGCTGCACTAAGGCAGTTGACAATACAAACCTAGCAAAAAAAGCTAGTAGCGGTTCTAATTCATGTAACTGTTCATCTTCACGTAACAGTTTTACAGCTTGCCGCACTACCGCTTCCTCACCTCCACCTTTAAGCACTGGTACAAAGGGAAGCAAAGAGGGCAAAGGTTGTTGAAACACTATCTCAACATCTATTTCCCAGAGGTTGATGATGCGATATTCCTGAAGCGATCGTAACCCCAAGACCTCAGACTCATAGTAAGGTGTAATGATGACTCCTGGTGAAGGTTGCAATATATTAATCAGCACCGGATACACTGGCAAGTTGTACCGTTCTTCTGCCAATGCTGCATAAGCACGCATTCGCCTAGGCATCCGAGCCGTGTAGCGCAACTGTAGCTCATTAAGCACGAGAAAATTCCCGCTCTGGGGATTATGAGCTTGTATCAGCACATCAGTATCGCGACTAATCCACTGGAACTCAGAAGCGAGAATTTCTCCCGCTACAACATCGGGTTGTTGTGTTACCCATGTCACCCAAGCATCGGGTGCCAAACTGATTAAACGTTTGCCGCCGATATCCGCTGCTTTTGCCATATTTCCTGTTGTCAGTAGTCAGTTAATAAGCTGTTGTGCATAGAGTTTGCAATGGATTGGTAAGGGACAAAAGAAAAAAGAAAAAAGTGAAAGGTTTGATTTATCGACCTTTTCCCTTTCCCCCTGCCCCTGATCCTTCAGGATATGCAAGTTGTAAGCACAACCGCTTAGGACAAGCAAGCTACCTGTCCGTTGTCAGTTGCAACAAACGGCGGAGAACTGGCTGCTGACAAATTCAAGTCGTATACTCAGCGTTAATTTTCACATAGTCATAACTTAAGTCACAGCCCCAAGCCGTACCCGTGCCATGTCCATTGCCAATACTTACAGCAATTATTACTGGATTGTCTACTCGTTGATTAGTTACCTCGTTGCGATCCAAAGCCACGGGTTGGCCCTCTTCCATCAGTGACAAATCATTACTCATGTTGGTACTGATTATTTCTTTTGGTTTAGAAGCATCAGCCGATGATTGTTTGAGATAATTACTAGCTGCTGCACGGTCAAACGCTAAAGGTTGACCATTTTCCATGAGTAAGAAATCCCCTAGCTGAACTCGGAGATTTTCTTGATCGAAAGGAACACCTGCATATCCTGCGGCTGCGGCAATTCTTCCCCAGTTGGGGTCGCGACCAAATATAGCTGATTTGACTAACGATGAGCCAGCAATGCTTCTGGCAATTTGACGTGCTGCTTTGTCATCGGTTGCCCCAGAAACTTGTACTTCTATCAGACAGGTTGCTCCTTCCCCATCCCGTGCGATCGCTTTTGCTAAATGTTGGCAAACTGCTGTTAGCATCGCCTCCAATTTTTCGGCTTCTGGCCCCATTTCGGTAATGGCTGCTGTTCGGGATTGACCATTAGCCAGAGCAATTAAGGTGTCGTTGGTGCTGGTATCCCCATCTACTGTAATTTGGTTGAAACTTTTATCCGCTGCCCGACTCAACATTTGTTGCCACAAAGAAGTAGAAACAGCAGCATCACAAGTAACAAAAGCTAGCAAGGTTGCCATGTTGGGATGAATCATGCCAGAGCCTTTACAAATGCCACCCACCCGCACTGTGCGATCGCCAATGGTGGTTTCTAGGGCAATGGTTTTGGGGACTAGATCAGTAGTCATAATGGATTGTGCTGCTGAATCTGAACCCGTTTCTGATAGCGCTTCAACCAGTTGAGGAATTCCTGAGATTAAGGCATCCATACGGATACGTTGCCCAATCACGCCAGTAGAGGCAATCAAGATTAAGTCGGCGGGAATATTGAGTGCTTGTCCCAAAGCATTGGCACTTTCTTGGGCATCTCTCCAACCCTGTTCGCCCGTTGCTGCATTCGCTTGTCCGGCATTGACCAAAATGGCACGGGCACTGGCTTTAGCTTGCAGGCGCTGGCGGCAGTAGGTTACGGGGGCAGCACAGACTTGATTGGTGGTGAAGACTCCGGCTGCGATCGCATCTACATCTGACACAATTAACGCTAAATCCGGAAGTCCAGAAGGCTTCAGTCCAGCGGTAATTCCTGCTGCTCGATATCCTCTGGGAGCTGTGACACCACCTGAAATTTCCTGCCAATCTGACATGATGCCTCCTGTAAACCTTGACTTCTGCTTGAGAGGGGATTATATCAAGTCTCAGGTTATCAGTAGTGTTCT